>CAZERH010000489.1:0-1511 GCA_964515535.1 uncultured Anaerolineaceae bacterium | reverse complement strand
AATCTGCATAGATAAAAAGATAGCCGGGAATATAAGCTCGCATTTTACGCGAACGGGGGTTGACAGGATTCACCTTTAACGTAGGAAAATACACATCCAAGTTGCGCGCCAGCATCTCTCTATATAGCACATCTTCCTTCCTGGGTTTACTGCGTATCACATACCAAAATTTCATATTAATAAATTCATCTCTTGAAAGGGAAAGTTCCCCCAAAAGTCATAGCTGAGGACAAAATTATATCATGCCCTATCATCAACGTTAACAAGGTTTGGCTTAATCGGGTGCACTAAAACCCTGTAGAATTTTAGCGCACCCCGCATGATGTATTTTGGCTAAGAGATAGTTGTTCTTTGTTCACTGCAGAATTAGTCCAAGTGGACTTTGTACCACTAGCACGGTCGGTTTTACCGCCGTGCGATCCCATCTAAAGAGACCTGCATTGTTTTTATCGCCCAAAAGCGAAAGTCCTAGTTTTTAAAGATTCTCTGTGCTCTCAGTGCGCTCTGTGGTGAGATTTTTAAGATTTGTCAGTCAAAAAATCTACCTCGCACCTAAAATCAACACGTGTTAATCTATCGTGAGGATTCAGCTTTTTAAACAGCACCTTACTGAGGTCACCGTGCAAGGCAGTGCATTTCATACACCAAAATAGCCACGCCCGAAAATTTAACGCACACCAAAAATCCTGTTTTCCCGTATAATTCCCCTATGGTATATACTTACGAAATTGAAGGACTAACCTTCCAAACAGGCGATATTATTTGCACCCGAAACGGAAAACCCGATATCCTCCCCGGTGAATTTTGGTTTCTGGTTGGCTTGCTCGTCCCCGGCGATGTGGATCACGTCGCCGTTTATTTGGGACCGGAGGGGCGTTGCATCGAAGCGGGGTCGCGCGGCGTCACGCCTTTTTGGGTACACCAAGGCATTTGGGATGCCGAAAAGATGACCGAAGACCGCGGCTTTCTGATTGATACTTTTTACGGCATCGCTTCCCCCCTCGGCAATTTGGCACTTTCTGAAACCGAAGAAACAGATTTCCGCACAAAAATAGCAGACTATTGTCTGGCGCAAATCGGTAAACCCTATAATCTCAACTTCTTGAACGCCGAAAGCGAACGGGCTTTTTACTGTAGTCAATTGGCATATAAAGCCTATCAACTGATTGGCATCGACCTCAACACCGGCTTGGCGATGGAGCAACTCCCCGGCACAAACTATATCATCTATCCGCAAGAAATATGGGACGGCTCCGCCCATAAATTAGCCTAAAATTTACTCAAAAAAGAGGGAGAGTCGCACCAAAACGATGAGCATCCGCCCCTCGATAGATAAAATGCTTGTCGATTAGCATCTTTTTGCGCGGCGCACATCTATCTAAAAAACCATAAAAAACTCAGTGTTCTCAGTGGACTCTGTGGTGAGAAAAACATGAAAATAACAATTACAGAAGCCCGCTCTTGGT
Organism: uncultured Anaerolineaceae bacterium; assembly: GCA_964515535.1. Lineage (GTDB taxonomy): Bacteria > Chloroflexota > Anaerolineae > Anaerolineales > Villigracilaceae > Desulfolinea. Next base: position 45 of record CAZERH010000489.1, on the reverse strand, counting down.
ACACCGAAAACGACAAAGTCCACGACTTCGACCATGTTCTGCGCG
>CAZERH010000488.1:0-1513 GCA_964515535.1 uncultured Anaerolineaceae bacterium | reverse complement strand
ACGTATGCAAAAAAACGCGGAGAAAACTTATGAAAATTTTGATATTGCACGGACCCAACCTAAACTTACTTGGCACGCGCGAGCCGGATATTTACGGCGCGCTGACGCTCGAAGCTCTCAACGAAAAACTAATTGCTGAGGGAAAAAAAATGGGATTGGAAGTCACCTGCCAACAATCCAACCACGAGGGAACGCTAATAGATATCCTTCAGCACGCAAATGATTGGGCAGACGGGGTGGTTTTTAATCCTGCCGGATATACGCACTCCTCGGTAGCTTTGCGAGATGCCATTGCGTCTATAAAAATCTCTGTTGTCGAGGTGCATATTTCTAATATATATGCGCGCGAAGAGTTTCGACACAAATCACTAATTTCGGCGGTGTGTGCGGGGAGCATTTCCGGTTTTGGCTGGCAATCTTATTTATTGGGGATGAGCGCGTTAGCCGGTTTTTAAGAGAGCGTCTTAGGAGAAAATAATGATTTTAGGCGGCATAGAGTTTGGCGGCACAAAAACAATTTGCGGGATTGGTACCCAAGAGGGCGAAATTCTGGCAGAAATACGCATCCCGACAACTAGCCCAGCGGATGTCTTATCCCGTTGTGTGGATTTCTTCGAAGCGCAGAGTGCCATCTTTGGCAAAATTTCTGCCATTGGCATCGCTTCGTTCGGACCTGTGGGCTTGTTGCGTGCCGATTTTGGATATATCTTGGACACGCCCAAAAAAAGTTGGGCAAACACAGACATTGTTTCACCTTTCCGCGAGGCTTTTGGTGTGCCGATTGGTTTTGATACGGATGTTAACGGCGCGGCATTGGGGGAATGGCGTTGGGGTGCGGCACAAGGTTTGGATACTTTCGTTTACTTTACTATCGGTACCGGCGTTGGGGGCGGAGGGATGATTAACGGTAAGTTGATGCACGGATTATCGCATCCCGAAATGGGGCATATCCCTTTGGTTGGGTTCACCACAGAGCGCACAGAGTTTGATGGAAAAGAGAGAGAAAAAGAGCTTTTCTCAGCGGACTCTGTGGTGAAATTTAGTGTTTGTCCCTTTCATGATGATTGTTTTGAGGGGCTGGCATCCGGTTTAGCGATTGAAAAAAGATGGGGGGCGAAAGCAGAAACGCTTCCTGCCGCGCATCCCGCTTGGGAGTTGGAAGCAAGTCTAATTGCACGCGCGTTGCGGAGCGTCATCTTCATCATATCCCCGCAACGAATTATCTTGGGCGGTGGCGTGATGGAACAATCACAACTTTTTCCGCTTATCCGAGAGAAAACTTTAGTGGAGTTGAATGGTTATATGAATTTGCCAAAAGCGGATGAGTATATTGTCCCTGTGGCGTTGAAAGGAAAGGCGGGCATTTTAGGTGCGTTTATTTTGGCGAAGCGCGCGTTAGAACAAAAAGGGGTGCCGGCTAAAATTGACTGATTTAAAATTTCCCTCGCTCTAGCCGCTGTCCTCGGCGGCGTGTTTATGAGAAGCCTGCGCCGAGGACGGCGCAGGGAGCTAT
>CAZERH010000487.1:0-1528 GCA_964515535.1 uncultured Anaerolineaceae bacterium | reverse complement strand
TCCATTTTTATAAGAAGCAAAATCAATAGGAATATCTAATTTGCTCTTATCCACAATCGTTCCTGCTGCCCCACCGGTTAGCGCAAATTGGAATTCGGAGCCTTCTTTCATCCCGCCGCCAAATTCTTCAATTGCCTGACGGAGCGTAATGCCAAAAGGAGCTTCAAATAAACCGGGGTTATTGACGTGTCCCAATATCATATAAAGTTTTGTGCCGGGAGTCTCGTAATCGGAGAGAGAATTCCACCAATCTGCGCCATTTTGCATAATGACGGCTGTGGCGGCGAGTGTTTCTACATTATTCACCGCGGTCGGCTGACCCCGAAATCCCGCCTGTGGGGGATAGGGTGGTCGTAAACGCGGTTCGCCACGTTTGCCTTCGAGAGATTCAATCAGTGCGGTCTCTTCTCCGCAGATATACGCGCCCGCTCCACGATGAACGTGGATTTTGAAGTTAAATCCGCTCCCCTGAATATCCTTGCCCAACCAGCCTTTTTCTTCGGCTTGGGAAATCGCGTTTTCCAATCTACGAGCTTGATATTCGTATTCGCCGCGAATATAAATCCAACCTTCGCTTGCGCCAATTGCGTAGGCGGCGATTGCCATCCCCTCTAATAACTGATGCGGATTTGAATCTATCAGCACACGGTCCTTGAATATCAACGGTTCAGATTCATCGGCATTGCAGATAATATATTTTGGCGTGCCTTTTTCTGCCGCAACAAATTGCCATTTACGCGACGCGGGGAAACCCGCTCCGCCGCGTCCCTGCAACTTCGATGCCTCTACTTCGGCGATGACTTCTTCTGGTTTCATTGCCAGAGATTTTTTCAAACCGTCATAAACGCCATTTTCTAACGCGCTTTGAATAGAATCGGGGTCAATTGTCCCAGCTAATGCCATCATCGCACGCACTTCGCCTTTGCGGGGAGTGCCGTAATCAGGCATTTTGCCACGAAAACCTTTCAGCGCATCTTTGGCTTTTTCTGCCGGGATGGGTCCTGCCTGCTCATCGTTAATCAAAACGGCGGGAGCGCGGTCGCACATCCCCAAGCAGGATGTGTGTTCTACATGCCAACCTTCGTCTATTATCGCATCTTCAAAAGCCTGATGCGTTTCTCCGGCACGTTTTAGCCAACACGCCGCGCCATTACAAACGCGGACGACATTCTCTTTTGGCTCCAGCGACATCAGCGAGTAAAAAGTCACCGCGCCGTAAGTTTGATGCGCGGGGACTCCCACCGCGCGGGAGGCATCTTTCAAATCTTCTTGCGAGAGACCGCCTCGCTCGGCTTGGATGTCGGTCAGCACTTCCAGCACAGCTTCAGGCTTATTTCCATGCGCACCCGCAATCTCTAAAATTTCTTCTTGAATGGGCTTGTAGCGGATTTTTTTATTGGTCATATTTACTCCGTAGAGGGCAAAAGGAATTTTTGACGAGTGAGAAGTGAAAATCACTACTCACTTTTCATTTCTCACTCGTTCTCCATGCGTATACACATTAAAGCGATGTTTCTTGGCGTAGCCA
>CAZERH010000486.1:0-1531 GCA_964515535.1 uncultured Anaerolineaceae bacterium | reverse complement strand
CCTAGATTATCGTGACAAGCCTTTGGAAATTCAGCCTTAAAATTGACAAAGGGTGTCGGGGAGATTGTAGGAGTAAGGCTTGGAGGGAGCACACTGGTAGGAATGAGAGTATCAGAGGGAACAACAGTGGGAATTATATAAGGGGTGGGGCTGGCATATAAAATTAGCGGCGTTGAGTTTTCTGCGCGTGTAGGCAGGGGAATTTTTGTTGGCGTGGAGGTTGGGATAGATGTTGATGAGAGCGGAGAGTAGGTTGGAGTTGGGGGATTTTTCGATTTGCATGACGATATCAAAACTGCCGCCACAAAGAAAATTACAAGGATATATTTTTTCATTTTTTTTCCTTTTTAGTTGGTATCTCAAATTATAAAGCCGATTAGAGACCTGACAGGTTTTGGAAACCTGTCAGATCTACAGCGGTCTACCTAACCATCTCCGCAATCACCTCGCGCTTAATTTTGGCATTATGTCGCAAATCTACAGGGAAATCTGTCAAAAACAGAATTTCACTAATACTTTCAGAAAGACTATTTTCTTCAACAATTGCCCATGCTTTTTCTATAATATCTTCTTTCGTAAAATCCCCAACATCTTTTTGCATCTCTACAACCAGCACAGCCTTTTTCTCTTTTGCGACCAATGCCGTGCGATGAACACCAGCGATTTGATTAAACAATGCCTCCACCTGAACGGGATAAAGAGTCTCCGTATCCATTTCTACGATATGCGCTTTTCTGCCGCAAAACCATAATCTTCCGCTTTTATCAAAATACCCGACATCGCCCATGCGATGCCAAATCTGATTGCCTTCTTTAATTTTGGCATGGGCAGTTTGTTCAGGTCTATGCAGGTATTCGCGCGTCACAACCGCGCCCTTGACCACAATCTCGCCAATTTCTCCTTGTGGCAATTCTTCGGCATCCGCCCACTTTGCAATGGGATCTTCGCTCTGCCGAATGACGCGCAACTCAATCCCCGGCAAGACTCTGCCGACACACATCCCCGCGCCTTTATCGCTCAGGTCGGCTATTTCTCCCAAAATTTCTTTTCCGCTAATCAATGTCAGCGGCATGGCTTCTGTTGCACCAAAGGGTGTAAAAACTTCCCCTTCCGGCATGATTTTCTCATATCGCCCAATCAAAGATGGTGGAACAGGTGCGCCCATCATCAATATCTTTTGCATGGAATTGAGTGTTAGATTCTTTTCTTCGCAGTACTTCCCCACAATTTTCCAGATAGTCGGCGAGCCAACTGAGTGCGTTACGCCAAAAGTCTCTATTGCTTCAACCAAATAGGCAGGATTTAGTTTTGCGGGATTCGTCGCGTCCATATCGGGCATGACGGTGGTCACGCCCAAGGCGGGATTGAATAACGCGAAAATATATAATCCGGGCAAGTCAATATCACCGGCTTGGATTCCGATCGCGTTTTGGAGCAAATCCACTTGCGCTTTGAAATTTCCCTGCCGATAAACAACGCCTTTCGGGATGCCCGTACTTCCAGAGGTAAACGCAATCGCCGCCTCGTCACT
>CAZERH010000485.1:0-1533 GCA_964515535.1 uncultured Anaerolineaceae bacterium | reverse complement strand
TAGTTGTGGTAATCGCCTCTCGCCAATCTTTGAGCGAGTTGAATCAAGGCACACAGGAATTTAATCGTACAGGCTCACCTTATTTCAACTTTTTGGATGAGATTCCTCTACGTCCCTTTAGCAAAAAGGCAACTGAAAAACTACTCGATTTGGGCGGTGAGACATTTACCCGCAAAGACCGCGATTTTATCATCCGCGCGGCGGGCGGGCATCCCTATTTTTTGCAAACAGCATCATTTGAACTTTGTGAAAGCTATCAAGATGAGGAAATAGAAAGCGAAGAAGAACGCCATAAAATTGCAGGGGAAAATTTTTACGCTCGCGCCAACCAAACCCTTACCGGTATTTGGCGATTATGGACTCCTGCCATGAAAAAGACTTTTGGCATCATCGCTCTTGATGAAATGCCAACTAAATTTGGCGAAAAGAGCTTCCACATTCCCAATTTACTCAAAAATTTGCCAAATTATTCTTCAGAACTTAGAATCCTAAAACGGCGCGGTTTCATTACAGAAGATGGAAACGCGGAGAGCGGATATCGCGTCACAGCGGAGGTGATGATTTCTTTTGTCGCGGATAAACTTCTCGCCGCTTTGCGCGAAGATGATGAGCTAACCTCGTGGCTTCAACTCGAAGAATGGGATGGGATGTTTACAAAAGGGGAGAAGAAACAATTGTTCAAGGCGACCAAATCTCTGGGAAATTTGATTAAAGATGGGGCTGAGATTTTCTCTAAAACCGCAGGGGTGTTGAGATAATATAAACCGACAATTATAACTATCATCTGACTTATCATGCTTCGTTTATAAACGATCTGTTGTTGCGCTAAATCCGCAGTGACATTGCGGATTTAGCGCAGTTAAATGACCTAGCCCATTCAGTCCCTTTTCAGCAACAACTAACTGACTTAGAATGAAAGAAAAAATGTATGCGTTCAATTCAACGATTTCTAGCAAATCTAAAGTCTGACCGCATACAAAACCCAAAGGAAGAAAAATGGCAAAACAACTTTTTAATTTCGATGATGAATTCAAACTCGGCATAGAAGCCGCTGATATTGAACACGGCAAACTCGTAGATATGCTTAACAAAACCCACAATCTCTTACGTGAAGGGAAACGCGAAGAAGCGCGCACCTATTTCAACAAAACGCTCTCGCTCTACGTCCACGAGCATTTTACGAACGAAGAAGCCTTTTTAGAAAGCATCGGCTTTCCCGGCTTGGCAGATCATAAAAAGATTCACGCCAATTTCAGAAAATCTTTCGAGGAACTAAAACCAAAAATCGAAACCGCCGATGACACCGCTTTTCGTCAAGCCCTAACCGATGCCTACGTTTGGATTATCAATCATATCGGCAAAACCGATAAAAAATACGCTAAGTTTTATTTTGAACAACAGGCAAAGAAATAAACACTATCGAAAACAAGGCCAAACACCCCGCTCCCTTGAAAGGAGCGGGGTATTTGTTCTATATCGCATTTTATTCCCGAAAGATTAAAAGCCTTTCGGGTTTTTTCTGCTTCTAACGGG
>CAZERH010000484.1:0-1538 GCA_964515535.1 uncultured Anaerolineaceae bacterium | reverse complement strand
AATCACACGGTCGCAAAACCATCACCGCCACGCTGCAACCGCGTGACCTGATGGGTAAGGAAAATGTTCAACACCCGTAAAACACAGGGCTTCATGCCCCCTATTAATCGCTACATATTAAATGCCAAATGTTCCATTAACCTTGAATATTCGTCAATGCCTAAACTGCCCTCTACTGGTCCAAAACCATGCGAGCTCCACCCAGAAACGGCCAAAATATCACCTGTATTGTTTGGGTATTCAATAAACACGGTATTGACCCCGCCCAAACTATCCACTTCTTCTTTGGATAGGCTAATCCCTTTGCTTGCATTATATACACCTGAAAATTTTGTTTCCATGGCATGGTATTTTTCATTTGTGTCAGAACTACTATAGTAGGTTTCCACACCTATTTCCTCGCATCCTCCTTCATAGTAATGCTCAGAATCGTACTCTAAGGATAGTTTGAGTAGGTTCTTCCTTCCATAAAATCGCGTGTCTACCAGATAGTCGGAAAAGTAGATGTCCCCAGGCCCAATTAAATTACAAACATAACTATTCAAGAATTCCTTTGTGCTGATATTAGGCTTTTTGCTGATCTTGATAAATCTGTAAACAACATCGTATCTATTGCCCATTCTTTCAAACATCGGATCGTTATATTTCAGTAAAACTACAATCTGGTTAGCAGATTCTGTTACAATTGTTTCACCTATTACGCCATCATTTATACTGCCTTCTGGTATCCATTCAAAACCGCTTTTTGGTACCGATGCATAGGAAAATGAAATGCCAAATTCCTCAGAAGAGTAAGTCAACGTTTTCGTATGGGCGATCCAATTATCCAGTTTTTGTTTTTTTGCAGCCTCTAAGCGATACTCTTCGTAAGTAAATGAACCCACGTAATAACAAAACGCGACGAGGGGAGATACAGCGAATACTATCAATACAGCGAAAATGATTTTTGTGGTTTTTCTTTTAACTTTGATGAATCCAAACAGCAGAACAGCAGAAATCAAAACAACTGGGCCAAGTAAAATAAAAGTTATTCCCGTCAGGCTGGTTGTTCCCGCCATGCCCATATCAAGTACAGCTTCCACATAAATCATCACCCCAACGCAAAAAACTACAAAAATTCTTACGATAGCAATAAATGCTTTTTCCATTTCTAAATACTCCACTTAATCAAGTTAACCTGAAAATTCCCCCTATAACCAGATGGAAATATTTAGAAAAAAATAGCTTGCATGCCACTCATGTCAAAAGTACCGCACGTTCAGCCTTGTTCACAAAACCGAACACGAGATCGCCACCAAAGTACAAACCCATACCTACCCGGTAACTTGCGCGCGGCCTAAAGGGTCTGCACTGCTTCAATATCCCCCGTGCAAATATTGCACCGATAGTGTAGATCGGCAAAAACGGGAACAATCGCCAAATGAAGCCCCCTGCCAAATCACATGGCCGCAAGTCTATTTCGGCCTCAACGAAACCTAGAGATCTGATGGGCGAAACCCCGCAACTGGCCAACGCCTGGCGGGTCAAGGTGGTCACCC
>CAZERH010000483.1:0-1543 GCA_964515535.1 uncultured Anaerolineaceae bacterium | reverse complement strand
ATCGCCGTTTGGTGTAGCATCGAAAATCGCTTGGGCATTCTCAAAGGCGATGCGTGCTTCGGCGAGAGTTGCTTCCACTTCAAGAAAATCTTTGCTTCCGGCGCGCTCGCTGGTTTCGCTCAATTTATCCGCTTTTTTGTTGAGGGCTTCTTGAGCGGAATCCACTTCGGCTAGGAGGGCAGAGAGGCGTTCTTCTCTATCGAAATACCAAGTGGGGAGGTCAAATTCGGTGGGCTTATCCGCGTCCCATTGCTCGGTGCGGGTAAACGCTTCTGCCGCGATTGCCGCGTCTAGGTTTTGGTCGTAAACCAGTTTGGCGGTTTCGATGGTAACTTCGGCGGAGGCGATATTCGCTTTTGCCGCGTCCAGTTGGGAGGCGATGCTCTCGCGTTGGGCGAGCAAGAGGCTATCGTCTAGGCGGAGCAGAACTGTTCCAGCCGAGACAGAGTCTCCTTCTGCGGCGTTCAGCTCAACGATGCGACCTCCCATCTCCGGGGCAAGATTAAGCTGACTGGCTTCGACCACGCCAGATGCCTCGAGCGTCCCGCTGTCGTCTGTCCCCGCGCAGGCGGTTAAGGCTAAAGTCAAAATCAATATGATAAATAGTGTTTTCTTCATTATTATCTCCTTTGCTAGAACTGCATTGCATTTGAGAAAATGCGTACCCAAAGGGCATGATATTGCAGTTCGGGTAAGTGCAACGCATCTTTGAGATGCAATGCACTTACTTCATACTAGCTATAAAAACATCCTCCAACGAGGGTTCAATCAAATCCATTTGCTTTACATCAACGCCCGCTTTACGCAAAATCTTTTGAATAGTGCGCTTCTGCTTCGCCATATTTGGCGCAAAAATATGCACGAGCGAGCCGTAAAGCTCGATGTCGGCGAGGGGCAGGTCGCTCTCACGCAAAATGCGGATGGTTTTAGCGGGATCATCGCTCTCGATTTCCAGCACTTCGTCTTGCATGAATTTTTGCTTGATTTCGGCGGGCGAGCCGCGCGCAATAATCTCGCCGCGCTGAATAAATGCCAAACGGTGGCAATGCTCGGCTTCGTCCATATAATGCGTGGTCACAAAAACCGTCACGCCCTCGCCGACCAGTTTGTAGAGCAAATCCCAAAAAGCACGGCGCGAGATGGGGTCTACGCCCGCGGTGGGTTCATCGAGAAAAATCAGTTCGGGACGGTGCAAAATCGCCGCGCTGAGTGCCAGCCTTTGCCGCCAGCCGCCCGAAAGGTCTTTGGTTTTGGATTTTTCGCGTCCTTCCAGCCCTGCCATCTCCAGCGCGTATTGGATGCGATTTTTCAGCTCTGTGTTATCGAGACCATACGCCGTGCCATAAAATTGCAGATTTTGGAGGACGGTCAGGTCGTTATACAAACTGAATCTCTGGGACATATAGCCGATTCGCCGCTGGAGTTGGGCTTGGTTGCCCTTAACCGATATTCCGAGTGCCTCGATATCGCCTGCGGTCGGCGCGAGTAACCCCAATATCATCCGGATTGTGGTCGTTTTCCCCGACCCATTCGGACCGAGAAA
>CAZERH010000482.1:0-1553 GCA_964515535.1 uncultured Anaerolineaceae bacterium | reverse complement strand
TCCAAAACGTCAATTTTGAAATTAAGATGTTTGGCACAGTCGCGATTCATTGGGGCGAGAAGTAAGCAAGTTTGCAAAAGGCAAGTTTGCAAGTGCGTACCTTGCCCCCATAAAACCATGACCAAAACAAACCAAAAGACCTCCAGACTACCAGACCAGCAAGACCTCATCAAAGCCGCTCTACGCGGAGAACCCTCCTATGTTTGGCGCGCGGGGCAAAAACGGCGTTTGCAAATGATTGTAGATGGCGCAGGAAAACGTATCAGCGAAACTATTCTTGAAAATGGATGCGGCGTAGGGATGTATGTTGAGCATTTATCCCCTTTCGGTGGAAAAGTATTCGGATTGGAATACGATTACGAACGCGCGACAGAAGCGGGAGAAAATTCTGAACGAATCATCAACGCGGCGGGAGAAAATTTACCTTATCCGTCCAATTTTTTTGATCTAATTTTGAGCCACGAAGTCATTGAGCATGTCCAAAATGATAAGAAAGCCATCCGGGAAATGGTACGTGTGCTAAATATCGGTGGAAGAATTACGCTCTTTGTCCCTAACCGCGGCTACCCCTTCGAAACACACGGCATCTATTGGCAGGGAGAATATCACTTCGGAAATATCCCACTGGTCAATTATTTGCCTCGAAAATGGCGCGACCAACTTGCTCCGCATGTAGAAATTTATACACGGCGAGATTTAGAAAAGCTCTTCACCGATTTACCCGTAAAATTTGTAGAAAGAACAATCATCTTTGGGGCATACGATAATATCATCGCACGTTTAGGCGGATTTGGCAAAATTTTGCGTGATATTCTACAATTCTTAGAGAAAACACCGCTAAAGTTTTTTGGCTTATCCCATTTTTGGGTGGTGGAGAAGGTTGAGGTTTAAAGGTTTTCTCGTGTTGCGCATTGCGTAATTGAGGAAGTGGGGATTGGGGAGTTGGGAGATGGTTTCGTTCCAAGTTAAGAGGGGGGAGTTGTAAGGTTGCATATTTAGGTTTATCTTTCCACCCCCAGATGCTCGTTCATGCCATATTGTTCGTAAACACCTAAAATTTCAGTAAAAAATGATTGCATTTTTTCATCATCATCTTCTCTCGCTTGTTCACGGAGGCGAACAAACATTTTCAAAGGTGTCTCTTTACCTTCTTCCCCAATAAAAGTATGCAATTCACAAAGAGTTAGACCACTTACGGTTTTTATTTTCCCGTCTTTGTCTTTCATCCTTATTGGGTCAATATGCAATTTAGCCCCTTCTTTTACACCGCGTCCGCACATGGTACAACGATAGCCATCACCAATAAAATTTTCCTCTTTCTCCGCTAAGGGAAATTCCTTAAACATAAAAAACTCCAACTAATTAAAATAGAAAAAATAATTAACGCTCCAGTACCAGTTTCTTATAAATTGATAACCATTCCTCTCATATTATCAACGAGATTATCAAAACATTTATGTTTATTCACCATAGCCTTTGTTTCCAAAATATCCAAAATATTCTGATCTGAACTATAAATATAATAAGGTCGAATACTTTCCAGACTCGATACG
>CAZERH010000481.1:0-1564 GCA_964515535.1 uncultured Anaerolineaceae bacterium | reverse complement strand
TTGAGAAAAAAGAGAGAAAAGCGTTCTCTTTCTCTCACCTTAAAGAATCTCCGTGAACTCTGTGCGCTCTGTGGTAAGAATTTCTACAATCCTAAAATATCTTCGATCTGTGCGGTGAGCCACTTCATATCTTCCATTTGCAAATCGCCCATGTGGGCAATGCGGAAGGATTTTTCTTTGAGCGTGCCATAACCGTTTGAGAGCATCGCACCGCGTTTGGCGAGTTCTTTATTCAAATCCGCAACGCTGATGCCGCGCGTGTTTTTGATATTGGTAATGGTCGGAGAAAGATATTGCTCATCTTTGACATAAAGCTCAAAATATTCTTTTGCCCAATCCTGAATATATTTTGCCATTTCAGCATGGCGGGCAAAACGATTCTCAACACCTTCGGCGAGAATGCGATCCATTTGGACGTTCAACGCGTTCACCAAACTAACGGCGGGCGTTGCAGGGGTTTGGCTTTTGACGGCTTTGCTTTCGAGTGCAACAAAGTCGAAATAATAGCCCTTATTTTCCATATTTTCGGAGCGTTCGTAAGCGGCATCGCTGACGGTGACGACACAAAGTCCGGGCGGGAGAGCAAAGGCTTTTTGTGTACCAGCCAAGACCACATCCAAATCCCAATCGTCCACACGGATCTCTGCGCCGGACATGATGCTGACTGCATCCACCAAAACCAAAACATCGGGATATTTCTCTTTCACCAAAGCGGCAATCTCTTTCAGTGGATTAGTGACACCAGTCGAAGTTTCATTATGCGTTATACAAACAGAATCAAATCCACCGTATGCGAGATATTCATCCACCATTTCGGGGGTGATGGCTTCGCCCATTTCCACTTTGATGACTTCGGTTTCTTTCCCGTTCGCGGTCGCGATTTGCGCCCAGCGTTTCGAGAATGCACCGCAGTCGGTCATCAAGGCTTTAGTCTTGACACAGTTACGGATCGCGCCTTCCATCATCCCCGTTGAGGAGGAAGTTGAAAGATAAATGCGATTATCGGTGTAAAGCATTTTTTTGAGCTTTTCTACCGCTTGCCCGTGCATATCGGAATATAAAGAATCACGATGCCCGATCATGGGAACAGCCATCGCTTCGAGAATCTCGTCCACTACATGAGTAGGACCGGGAATAAAAAGTTTTTTGTACATGGAAACGCCTCCGAAATAAGGTTTATATTGTTTAATTGAAGTTGTCTGACAACTTCGGCGATATTATACCTTAAACCACAAAAAATTCCTCCCGCAAAAGGTCATTTTGGGGAGGAATTTTCGTAACTTCATCGGTTCTAAAAATTGATTTTAATCCGCAGATTTATCCTAAAGAGACTCCGCCTGCCCGTTTACGGGCAGGCTCAGAGCTAAACCCGACTAATGGAGATTAAATAATTGAATCGGTAATAGGAATTGTGACAACATGCCCCTCCCAGCCTCCCCCAAATGCGACGATAAAACTGTCGAATTTAGGGGAGGGGCACTGCATCCCCCCAAATGCCAAAAGCATGGAATTTGGGGGGATTGAGGGGGGTAGATTACCGAATTATTTTCTTAACTTCCTTAAG
>CAZERH010000480.1:0-1580 GCA_964515535.1 uncultured Anaerolineaceae bacterium | reverse complement strand
GTTTATGGGGATGCGCGCCATTGATCCAAAACACGGTTTCACCAACGATTATCTCCCCGAAGCGATGACAGACCGAGCGATTTTAGAAATTGCCCCGCAACGCATCGTGGTTGCAGATAGTCGCAAGCTGGGACGCGTCAGCACCGTTTTTCTTGCGCCCATCACGGCGGTACATATCATCGTGACGGATAAAAATGCCCCGCCCGAAATTGTTGAAGAGTTCAAAGAGAGTGGGCTGGAAGTTCTTCTAGCCTAAAAAAAGATGAAACTAACCGACTATCGCCCTCAACCGAAGCTGGTGACGAAGGAAACTCTCGTCAATAAGCCTCGATTCGCGGCGATAGACGCGCATAATCATCTCGGCGAGGCATTCGGCGGCGGTTGGGATAAAAAACCGCTTTCGCAATTGCTCGACCTTTTAGATGAAGCGGGTATCACGCATTATATTGATTTAGACGGGGGATTTGGCGAAGATTTACTTAACCAGCACCTCGATTATTTTAAAGCAAAAGCCCCGGAACGATTCCAAATCTTCGGGGGCGTGGATTGGTCGAAGTGGGAAAAGCACGGGACAGGATTTGGCGAATGGGCGGCACGCAGGCTCAAAGTCCAAGCGCGTCGCGGTGCAGAGGGGCTAAAGATCTGGAAAAATCTCGGATTACGCGTCCGCGACCACAAGGGCAACCTCGTCAAAGTGGACGATCCGCACCTGTCCCCGATATGGGAAACTGCGGGTGAGCTAAATCTGCCCGTCATCATCCACATCGCCGACCCCGTTGCGTTTTTTGACCCGATTGACGAGAAAAACGAGCGTTGGGAAGAGCTTGGGGCGAATCCCGATTGGGCGTTTCCCAGCCCGCCTTTCCCCTCTTTTACGAGCATTTTGGAGAGTTTTGCCAATCTCGTAGAGCGACATCCGCAAACCACTTTTATCGGCGCACATCTGGGATGTTACGCGGAAAATTTGGCGTGGGTGGGCGATTTGCTGGATCGTTGCCCGAATTTTTATGTGGACATGAGCGCGCGTGTGGGCGAACTTGGTCGGCAACCCTATACAGCTCGGCGTTTTTTTACGCGATACGCCGACCGCATCCTTTTCGGCTCGGATATGGGTCCCGATTTGGACGCGTATCGCATTTACTATCGTTTTCTTGAGACCGATGACGAGTATTTTAATTACAGCGTTGAAGAAATTCCCACGCAGGGACGCTGGCAGGTTTACGGGCTTTTTTTGCCCGATGATGTTTTGAAGAAAATTTACGCGGAAAATGCCAAGCGCATTTTCAAAATGGAGTAACGATGTCTTTTGAAGAATATGCAACCTACAGAGAAATCAAATCGCAGACAAAGGCGTGGGCGCAAGCCATTGAAGTCACTCGCGCGGCAGAATTGCCAAATGCTGAGGATTACGAGCAAGTGATTTTCACCGGATGCGGCTCGACTTATTATCTTTCTTTAGCCGCGTCTGCTTTGTATCAGGAATTAACGGGGCGCGCCGCGCGCGGTGTGCCGGGCGGGGAATTATTGCTGAATTCCAAAACGGTCTTGACCGCGCAAAAGACTTTATTGGTCGCAATCAG
>CAZERH010000479.1:0-1590 GCA_964515535.1 uncultured Anaerolineaceae bacterium | reverse complement strand
ATGACCTTGCCCAGCGCGTCCTAAAACATGTTGAGATTCCCCTCTTTCTGATTCATCCTAAAGATTGATTGAAGGGCGCGTGACTTTTGACCTGCTCCCGTTTGTAAAAATTATCCCGAAGAAAATCGTTATCCCCAAACCGCCCATATTTTTGGTAGGCAGTCTTTATAGCAAATATCTGTCCTAAAAACACCTCGTATTCGGTCGCTCCAAGGGGTCAAAACTGTTATTACACAGGATTTTTCGGACAGATTGAAAGGTGAAAAAATGAACAAAGTAATTCTGGTACTCTCCGATGGGCTTCGCTACGACACCGCAATTGAGCAAATGGGATTTTTAGGGCATTTGCTCGAATCGCATCTTTCCGATTTATATAAAATTGTTGGCGAACTGCCCACCATGTCGCGCCCGATGTACGAAACCACCCATACGGGATTGCCCGTCATCGAACATGGAATCTATTCCAATTACGTTGTGCGCCGTTCAAATCAGCCCAATATATTTCAAGCCGCGCGAGATGCGGGCAAAACCACCGCGGCAATTGCCTATTCTTGGTTTTCCGAATTATATAACCACGCCCCCTACGATATGATTAACGACCGTGAAGTGGATGATGAATCTCTCCTCATTCAACACGGGCGTTTTTACTCGGACGATGCTTACCCCGATACGGAGTTATTTGCTACCGCGGGCATGTTGATTCGCAAATTCAACCCCGATTATTTACTCGTCCACCCAATGGGCATGGACGATACCGGTCATAAATACGGCGCGGATTCAGAAGAATATCGCGTCCACGCCATTCGCCAGGATGTAATGCTCGCCAACTTAATCCCCGAATGGCTGGAGCGTGGCTATAATATCCTTGTCACCGGCGATCATGGCATGAACAACGACAAAATGCACGGCGGCACAACACCCGATGTGCGCGAAGTGCCATTATTTATCATCCGTCCTAACACACTTGGCGCAGGCGATACAGGTGAAATCGTCTCGCATTTAGATATTGCCCCCACCATTTGCGAACTGCTTACTGTCCCCATACCGAAGACAATGAAGGGCAAAGCTATTTTCAATTAAGTGATTTCAGGAATTAGAGCCAAATAACTCGTGTATTTAAATCTGGTTTTTTGAGCGAAGCCACAAAATCCGTTAGAAGCAGATTTTATTTTCCATCAAGATAATTTTCCCAAAAAACGTGCTACCTCATCATCCACGGGGGCTTTAAAAATTTCTTCGGCATTGCCCGTTTGTCGCAAAGAACCATTCAAAATGACCACCATGCGCGTCGCCAACTTTTTCGCTTCGTGTAAATCGTGCGTTACCAAAACAGTGGTGGTCGAAGACTCGTTAAGCAAGGGTTTCAAATCATCCAAAAGATTGGAGCGAGTAGGCGGGTCTAGGGCGGAAAAAGATTCGTCCAGCAAAAGCAATTCCGGTTCCAAAACCAAGGCTCTAGCCAAAGAAACGCGTTGCGCCTCGCCACCAGAGAGTTTTTTTGCGCGCCGCTCTGCCAAATCCGCCACACCCAAGCGCGCCAGCCACAGGGGAACTTTTTCTTGGATTTCGGATTTGAACGCGCCGCGAAAT
>CAZERH010000478.1:0-1602 GCA_964515535.1 uncultured Anaerolineaceae bacterium | reverse complement strand
TTGTCCTGAGCCTGTCGAAGGATTTTGCTGGTGGCGGTCTCCTAGACCGGCGTATAAACTCATCTTGGCAACGAGAAGCAAATACATGCTCCGGTGTTGATTTTTGGGTCTACCCACATTCGCCCACCATGAGATTCGATGATCGTGCGGGCGAGATAAAGTCCCAGCCCGGCTCCTTTGGTTTTATTAACGGATTCGACAGCTCGATAAAAGCTATCGAAAATATGGGGCATGTCTTTTGGGTCTATGCCGGGACCTTCGTCGCTGACGCAAATAATAATTTGTTCGGGGCGGGCTTCTCCACTGATACGGATATCTCCTGTGGGGGCATATTTGATGGCATTGGAGATAAGGTTGGTGAGGACTTGGCGAATCCGTGTCTCGTCTGCGAGAATAACGGGGAAATGCTCGGGAAAGGCAATGTTGATTTGACGATCTCCAGCCTGAGACGCGTAACGATCCGCTAGTTGGGAGGCAAGGTTCTGCATGGAGACATCAATTTTGTTGAGAGTTAATCCACCCGCTTGGAATCTCGAAGCATCCAATAAATCGTCTATCATTTTTGCGAGGCGGTCGGCTTCTTCTTCGATGACCATCAGGCTATCTTCGATAACTTCTCTATCCCAGCGGGCATCGTCGCGGCGCAGGGTGCTGGCATAGCCCTTGATGAGGGCAACGGGGGTGCGAAGTTCGTGGCTGACCACAGAAATAAAGGTGCTTTTGATCTGCTCGGCGGTGCGGAAATGGGTAATGTCGCGCACGGTGATAAAGATGTTTCGGAGAGTGCCATCCGAGGAGAAGAGGGGCGCGTAGGTGACGCCTACAGGAAGATTTGGGGGATCGGGGCGGTATAAATCGCCTTCAACGTAGAGGGAGGCGTTGGGGGTGAGGGGCCAGCCCTCTGCTTCGGATTCTTCGAGGGTTGCGCCATGCGGAGCTTTTGCCCAGCGGATAATTTCGGCGTGCGCTTTGCCCGTGATTTTCTCACGGGGTTGCCCGTATAGTTTTTGAAACGCGCTGTTGACGCGCTCGATACTGTGATCGGCGTTTAGGATGAGAATACCATCGGCGGCGGATTCTAGAAGAGCGTCAAGACGCTGTTTTTCGTAGCTGACTTGCCCATAAAGTTGAGCGTTATAAACCGCGCTTGCGGCTTGGTCGGCGAAGGAACGGAGTAGTTTTTTGTCGTTGAGCGAGAAAAAATCAGCGTAATTACGAAAGATGAAGATGACACCAATTACTTTTTTGTGAGCGACTAGCGGCAACCCAACACCATTGAGCAAGCCACGACTGGCTGTATACGCGAGGGCTTTTAGCATCCGATTCAGTTCGTTGATATTGAATTCGGAGACGGTTTCTTCTGCAAGGAGGGGTTTGAGGTAATCGAGTAATGCAGGCGGGATTTTTTGTGCCGAGCCAACTTGCCAGCCATCATCTTTTTTGAGCGCGATTAAACCGGCTTGTCCGGCAAGCATCTCGATGGAGATATTTAAGATATAGGCGAGCAGTTTTTCAAGGTCTAATTCTTCTGTGATGGCGCGGGTTATTTCGAGCAGGTAGTCACGTTGCCGAACGCGGAAATCAGGGAGGGTAGGGAGCATG
>CAZERH010000477.1:1378-1604 GCA_964515535.1 uncultured Anaerolineaceae bacterium | reverse complement strand
AGAGATATTGGTCTGCCATTCTGTTTTTTGGGATGCCCAAACGCGACCGGGTAAACCGACATTTTTATCAAAAGTAAATTCTTGACTGATTTTATCAAACTCTTTCAGAGAATTATTATCGGTTTTTATGTAATAGCTAACATTGCTGTTTTCTAAGCATTTCCCATCCTGACGGGGGAGCCAAGCC
Source organism: uncultured Anaerolineaceae bacterium (assembly GCA_964515535.1). GTDB lineage: Bacteria > Chloroflexota > Anaerolineae > Anaerolineales > Villigracilaceae > Desulfolinea. The sequence continues at coordinate 1,417 of CAZERH010000477.1, read as the reverse complement.
TCGCCCAGCACCCATCCTGCGTATTCAACAACTAATTCT
>CAZERH010000477.1:0-1368 GCA_964515535.1 uncultured Anaerolineaceae bacterium | reverse complement strand
TGCATGGATGAATTGAAATCATCCGCTGTGCTGATTTGATAAATAATATCCGAGATTAAACTCGCCGTTAATTCTTGTTCTCTTCGTTGCGTAATATCGTGCCAAAATATCAACCAGCCTGTTAGTTTATTTCGTTTATCTTTTAAAGGAGAGAGATGTACATCGAAACTACGTTCTTCGCCTTCAGCAATCTCTAAAGTTACGTCTATATGTTTATCTTCATCATCATTGGTGTTCTCCCACAAGACATGGAGTTGAGGGTATTTTCCTAAAATGGCACTAATTTTTTCCCCCACCAAATTATCCTGCGTCTGAGCAATAATATCTTGTGCTACGGGATTAATATCTACAATTCTTTTTTGGGTGTCCAGCACAATCAATCCCCCGCGCATCGTTTCGACAATCGCGTCACGCGCGATGGGCGTAATATCAATGATCCTAAAGCGGAAAAGTCCCCACGCAATCAGAATCCCGCCGATAGAAAAGGTGACGGGGGTGAGGTCAATCCCTTGCGTGAGTTTGAAGATATAGGCGAGATTTGCAATCCACGTTAAACTGGAGAAGATGAGCAAGATGACAATTTGACGGCGATATAAGCTTGCTGAACGAAAAAGACTATTAAGCAGAAAAACGGTTGTGATAACAAAAATGCCCGAAGCATAGGCGATATTTACCCACCACCAAATTCCGGGCGTGAAATCGAGCAAATAAAAACTAGCGGTTTCTTTAACGACCGGATTTATCCAGAGCAAGGCATGAAGTTCATTTGTCCACGCAAGGAGGATGGTAATCGCGGGAATAACGAAAAAAACAGCAATCCTTTGCCGATTAAGCCAATTTTCTCTCCCCGTATAGGCCAAAACAAGCAAAAGCCATAGCACGGCGAGGTTTGCCGATCCAAAATACTGTACCTTAGACCAGAAAATTGTTGCGGAGAGACTCTGGCTTGCCATTTCTAAGCCGTAGAATAATGACCAATAGCTCGCCATGAACATTAGAGCCGAGAACCACATTGCGCCCAATGTGGCGCGCCGCAACCAGCCCCAAACCATTAAAGATGCGGAGATGATAATAGAAGCTAAAAGTGAAAGAACGATGAGTTTATCTTGCCAAGGCATTGTTAATTCTCGGTTTCTATGTGAATTATTGTGGTCGGAATGATAACATAATGGTACGGTTTTTGCTCAGAGATTAAGAGGTAAAGAGGTGGGGGGTATTGGTAACTGATATTGCGCACATATTGCATTAAGTTGCAAGTTTTGGAACAGATACTCGGTTTTTCTGTTTCAAGTACCTTGCTTTGGTTGACTGACAAATCTTAAAAACCTCACCACAGAGCAACTGTGTTAGCTGTCAAGCGGATTGGGC
>CAZERH010000476.1:0-1619 GCA_964515535.1 uncultured Anaerolineaceae bacterium | reverse complement strand
AAAAAATTTCTACTATTCAGATAGCAAAAGGATAAATTATCTTACTTTCTTCGTTCTAATTTGTGCTTTTCTCTACGCAAAAAAGTTTTCGCACGCTATCTCAAACTCGTCTGAAATTTTCCCCACGCGCGCCCTCGTTAATTCTATCAAATCATCCACGCCCAAGCGGATATTCAATCCCCGTTGCCCTCCAGAAACATGAATTTGCTCATAACCGAGCGCACTCTCATCCAAAACAACCTGAAAGCCTCTATTAATCAACGCAAGGGGAGATATGCCACCCGCCTGTAATCCGGTCAATTTTTCTGCCTCCGCTTGCGTGGTCAAAAAAACTTTCTTCTCGCCGAGCAATTTGGCGAGAGCTTTCAAATCTACGCTACTCTCTCCAGAGACAAGAGCTAAAATCGACTTTCCCTTTTTTCGCTTAACGACAATTGTTTTATAAACTAAGGTTAGAGGAATAGCCAAAAAACGCGCTGTGCCTTCTGCACCCAATTTTTCTTTTGGCGTTTCAAAAGCGGTGTAAGATATTTTTTTTGCATCAAGTAAGCGAGTGATATTATTTTTTGTGGACATTTTTCTCGTTTAGCGGAGAGCAGGTGGTAAAAATCTATTATAATACCCGCTGTTGGATGAAAATCATCGCACCGCGCGTGAAGTTCAGCTTGCGTGCCAATGGTCTGCATTTTTTTCAGCAAAATGCTGAGGTACAACCCCCAAGCCCAAATCACGTTTGGCGCACCGCGTGGATGTTGAAGATAAAAAAATGCTTTTTGTTCGGCATTATGCCCAAATCGGCACAAAAGTATCAATCAAATCAAATTAGGAGATTTAATTATGGCTTTCAATTTACGTCACCGAAGTTTTGTGAAACTCTTGGATTTTACCCCTAAAGAGCTTAAGTTTTTACTCAAATTATCCGCCGACCTTAAAGCCGCTAAATATGGCGGCTACGAGGTACCGACTTTGGCGAAGAAAAATATCGCACTGATTTTTGAGAAATCATCCACACGGACGCGAACGGCTTTTGAAGTTGCGGCTTATGATCAAGGCGCGCATGTAACTTATTTAGGTCCGAGCGGCACACAGATTGGGCATAAAGAAAGCATGAAGGATACCGCCCGTGTGCTGGGACGTAGCTATGACGGAATCGAGTATCGCGGTTTTGCACAGGCAACCGTTGAGACGCTGGCTGAATACGCCGGTGTACCGGTCTGGAACGGTTTGACAAACGAATTTCATCCCACCCAAATTTTGGCGGATGTACTAACGATGATGGAGCATAGTTATAAAAACTTGCCCGAAATTTCTTTTTGCTATATGGGAGATGCGCGCAATAATATGGGCAACTCGCTAATGGTTGGCGGTGTAAAATTGGGTATGGATGTGCGCTTGTGCGCGCCAAAAGCACAACAACCTGATGATGCGCTGGTTGAAACTTGCCGCGCTATTGCATCTGAGACGGGGGCGCGTTTAACGCTCACCGAAGATGTTGCCGAGGGCGTTAAAGGAGCAGATTACCTCTACACAGATGTTTGGGTTTCTATGGGTGAAGCGGATTCAGTTTGGGAAGAACGAATCAAGTTGCTCAAGCCTTACCAAATCAACACGACAGCGAT
>CAZERH010000475.1:0-1622 GCA_964515535.1 uncultured Anaerolineaceae bacterium | reverse complement strand
GCATAAAACTGAAGAAATTGTACCCATCGTTTCACGCTTGACAAAGCACTAGGGTTTCTGAGGTTTTTCATCAACCTGTCTTGCCTTGGATCAAAAACAACAAAAATGTCTCTTGTTTATGCACTAGAAACCCCAGAATGCTCCGACCTGTGGTCGGAGATGAATGGCAAGGGGGTTGGGGACTGAGTCCCCATGTTAAAATTTCCGCTTACAGAAGCCCCAACCTGCAGTCGGGGTAATTCACTCAAATTCATCTTGCGAAGATAATACTGCATTGATGTGCAGACTTTTACAAAATTTGCCTGATTCTGTTTCGCATAAGGCGCATCATGTAAAGCAAAAGCCTCGTGCTTCTTCGTGTCTTTTCGTGGACAAAAACAGGAAACTAACCTAAACTCACCTCATGTTATCTCGTGTCTTTTCTTGCGCCGTTGTCGGTCTCGAGGGTGTTATCGTAGAAGTTGAAGTTGATACCACCAGTGGCTTTGGTCGCGTAAATATCGTTGGCTTGCCTAACGCCGCCGTCAAAGAGAGTAGCGAGCGTGTCCAATCTGCCGTCAAGAATAGTGGCTTTTCCTACCCACGCAAAAGCATCATCGTCAACCTTGCACCTGCCGATGTTCGCAAAGAAGGTCCCGCCTACGACCTCCCCATCGCGCTCGGCGTTCTGCTAATGCAAATGCTCGTTCCGCTGGATAGCGTAAAAGATGCGCTGGTTGTCGGCGAACTTTCTCTGGATGGCACAGTTCGTCATTCAAAGGGGGTTTTGCCGATGGCGGCGACCGCGAGAGCAGAGGGATTTAAGCGGATATTTGTTCCCGAGGTGGACGCGGCTGAAGCGGCACTCATCCCAGATTTAGACGTGATACCGGTCAAATCACTTTCTGCGTTATACAAACATCTGATTGGCGAAAAGACGATTCAACCCCAAGCCGGTCTGGTGATGGACACAATTCCCCGTCCCCCCGGCTTAACCGATTTCTCAGACATCAAGGGGCAAGAACACGTCAAACGTGCTTTAGAAGTCGCCGCGGCAGGTTCGCATAATCTTTTGATGATGGGACCGCCCGGCGCGGGAAAAACTCTTATTGCGCGTGCCATTCCCAGCATCTTACCCGATATGAGCATCGAAGAAGCTCTGGATGTAACGCGCATCTACTCCATATCCGACCAACTTCCGGCAGATACCCCGCTGATGCAACTGCGCCCCTTCCGCGCGCCGCATCACACCATCAGTCATGCTGGATTAGTTGGTGGTGGCAACTGGCCCCGTCCGGGAGAAATCTCCCTTGCCCATCGTGGCGTATTATTCCTCGATGAATTCCCCGAGTTCGGTTCACGCGTTCTCGAAGTAATGCGCCAGCCAATGGAAGATAAAGAAGTCACCATCAGTAGAGCGCAAGGCTCGCTAACTTTTCCCGCCAATTTCCAACTGATAGCGGCAATGAATCCGTGTCCATGTGGCTACGCGGGCGATCCCGTTAGAGCTTGTACTTGTTCCCATTCTACCGTAACCCGCTACCAAAAGCGGATTTCGGGTCCAATGCTCGACCGCATAGATATTCATATCGAAGTCCCACGCGTGGATTTTGAAAAACTCTCCGACAAACGCAGAGGGGAAA
>CAZERH010000474.1:0-1632 GCA_964515535.1 uncultured Anaerolineaceae bacterium | reverse complement strand
ACGGACGCGGCGAATGTCCCTGCGGAAGTTTTGCTCCCCAAAGAAATCGAAGAAGCTCGCATCATCAAAGAATGGCTGAACACCAAACGCGGCGGTCGCAAGGTGGAGATGCGCGTTCCCCGCCGTGGACAATCGCGCCATCTCGTGCAGATGGCATCTGAAAACGCGGCGGAGACGCTCAAATCGCTCCGCGCACAATGGCAGGCAGATACACACAAACAAGAGCAATCGCTAACAGAATTACAAGAAGCGTTTAATCTCAAAAATCCCCCAAATCGAATTGAGTGTTACGATATTTCGCATACGCAAGGAGTCGCAACGGTCGGAAGTATGGTCGTTTTTACGCAAGGTGTACCGGACAAGAAATTATATAGAAGATTCAATATCCGAAGCGTAACGGGACCGGATGATTTCGCCAGCATGGAGGAGGCGTTAAGGCGCAGATTCAAACGCTGGGAAGCGGCTCAAGAAATAGCACCCCAGTCGAAATCCACGCGCGACGCATCCTTTTCCTTTTTGCCGGATTTACTAATTGTGGACGGCGGTAAAGGGCAACTCAGCCGCGCGGTTCAAGTCCTCCAAGAATTTGATTTGATGGATCAAGTCCCCGTAGTCGGCTTAGCAAAACGCGAGGAGGAGATTTTCTTCCCGAATCAATCCGAAAGTATTTTATTGCCGCGCCATTCGCAGGGATTTTATCTCGTGCAACGCATCCGCGATGAAGCGCATCGCTTTGCGATTACCGCACATCGCAAACAGCGAAATAAAATCGGAATGGCATCCGTTTTGGACGCGGTGCCGGGGATTGGACCGGCAAAACGAAAAGCCCTCTTGCAAAAATTCGGTTCAGTGGATAAGATAAGGTTCGCAAATGTGGCAGAGTTGAGCGAAACCAAAGGCATCAACACCGCATTGGCTGAGACGATTAAGGCGAGTTTGGCATGAAAAAAATTTGGCTAGTGGACGACGACGAAGAGATGTTGCGTGCGATGGATTTGATGCTGAGAATGCTCAAATTTGAGACACGCTTTTTTATACACGCACGCCCAACCGCCGAGGCTCTGCTGGCGGGTGAAAAACCGGATATTATTTTGCTCGATATTAATATGCCCGAAGTTTCTGGGATGGATGTCTTGGAGTTTGTCCGCCGTAATGAAAAATGGAATAAAATCCCCATCGTCATGCTCTCCACTGAAGCCGCAGATGTAACCGTTGACCAAGCCATGAATTTGGGCGCGGACGGATATGTCACCAAACCGGTGATGATCGAGGAGTTAGACGCAGAATTGAAGAAGGCGTTGAAGAGAAGAGGCAAGTAGCAAGTAAAAATCGTAGTGCGAGATTTATCTCGCTATAAAAAGAGGAAAAAATGGCAAAGAATAAAAAGAAAAAGAAGAAAAACACAAAAGCACAACCGAAAAAAGAATCGAATTACAAAGCAAGACAAGCGCGCACGATGCGAGTAGCAGTCATCGTGGTTTCTGTGATCATCGTTCTTTCGATGGCACTTTCCATGATGAAAATCGGGTAAATAAAATTTTCACCACAATACCCCTTCGGGTATGCTTCGCGAAATTCACGGAGACCACAGAGTTCTTCTCTCTTTTTTAAAACTCTCTGTGCGCTCTGTGG
>CAZERH010000473.1:0-1637 GCA_964515535.1 uncultured Anaerolineaceae bacterium | reverse complement strand
AAAAGTCCGCCGAGCAGGATGCCGAAAGTTAGCTCACCGTTACGGAGAAACCCACTCAAGAAGACGAACAAGCCGGAGATGAAAAAGAGCCATCCGCCCAAACGATGGGTTTTATTCCAAGAGACTTCGCTGGAAAGCGTCCATGGGGTGCGGATGCCGAACATGAAGTTGCTCCGAATTTTACCGAGATAATTCCCGATTGCCATAAAGAGCGCACCCAAGAGGAATGCCATCATGCTAACGATATTTGCTTCGTATCCTAAAACCGCAAAGATGGTGATGAGGTGCAAACCCGCGAAGAAGAGCAAAATCCCGCCGATAACAGTTTGAAAGGCTTTTCGGGATTGTTCCAAATTCTCTTTGCGCGGCTCCATGCGGGGAATGAAAATCAGCAGAAGAGTTAAGAAAATGATCATCATCGGTCCCATCAATAAGCCGACCGATTTGCTGGCGTAATTATCCACTTTGCCTTTGATATTCCAATGGAAGGGAATCTGTGCATCCGCAGGGATTTTGCCCCACGCCCAAATGGTGAGTGCGAGGGTGAATAAAAATATCACGCCGCTAAAAATAAGGATTCCTTTATTTTTCTTCATTCTTACCTCGAGGATCAATTTCAAAAATACTCATCATCGTCCACATTGCTTCTTCTAAGACGGTGATATTAAGGCGATAGATAATATGATTACCTTGTCGCGTGCCTTGGATTAAATCCGCTCCTTGCAAAACAGAAAAATGACGCGAGAGGGTTGGTTTTGCAAAATCGAAATGCTCGGCGATTTCACCGGCGTTCATATCTCTTTTTCGGAGCAGTTGCAAAATTTTTCGTCTCGTTGGGTCGGCGAGGGCTTTATATACTTTTGTTGCCATATCTCTCCTTGTTAGGCTTTAGACCTCCGGCTTTAAACTTAGCAGTGAAATCCTTGTACAAAAAGCAAGAAAATTTAAACACAAAGGTCACGAAGAAGGTACAATGTTTTTTTGTCTTTTCTTAGAGAATCGTTGTGACCTTTGTGTTTAATCCTTTTTGGTTTCGGCTTGTCCGAGTTAGGTTTTGATTATGAAAAATGCAAGAATTTAGCTATTTAGCTAAACAGCTAAATAGAATATACACAAAAACTATCTCCTTGTCAATAAAAAAAGCCACCCGCAAGCGGGTGGCTTTTTGACTTTATCTAAAACTTTCTTTCATCTACTCCGATAATGCCGCGGCGTCTTCGGCGGTTTCGGGCATCCCTGCCTTTACCCAACGGATGAAAATATCAATATAATCGTCTTTGATCGGTTTGCCGTTCGGCGGCATGACGTGAATTAGTGCACCATCAGAACCGGTTAATTCAGTTCCCTGAATAAGTTGGAGTAGCTTACTATTCTCATCACCGTCTACAACATTCGGAACGTTATTCCCGCCGCTGAGAATTCCGGCATAAGTATCCATTAGATAATTATTATTCTCTTTTCCTTCACGGTGGCAAGAGAGACATTGACGTTTCACGATCGCCAAGACATGTACTTCATAAGAAGGTACCTCTCCCTCCGCCAAAGCCGGGACTGCTGATGTCACCGCATCCACGGGAACATCAGCACGATCATCCCATGTGTAGCGCATGAAAGTCACGATATACTCAAGTTCGCTC
>CAZERH010000472.1:0-1642 GCA_964515535.1 uncultured Anaerolineaceae bacterium | reverse complement strand
AAACCACCCATTTATGGTCAGCAGTCAATTCCATCCTGAGTTTTTATCACGCCCGATGAGACCACATCCGCTTTTTGTAGGATTTCTGAAAAGCGCAAAAGAGATTAAATACAAAGAGCAAGATTAATTTTGCATTACGCAAAAACGCGTTATACTTAGGACATTATTTCACAAAAACACTATTGGAGAACAAAAAAAATGGATACAACAATTCTAAATATCTCAGCACTAGAAATACTCGATTCGCGTGGCAACCCCACCCTTGAGGTCGAAGTCATCCTTGCCGATGGCTCTTTTGGACGCGCCGCCATACCTTCGGGCGCATCCACCGGCGTACACGAAGCCCTCGAAATGCGCGATGGCGATGAAAAACGCTATGGCGGCAAAGGCGTTGCAAATGCCGTTGCCAACGTAAACGAAGAAATAGCCGATTCCCTTTTTGGATGGGATGCCAGCGAACAACGCGAAATTGACTTGACCCTCCTCGCCCTAGACGGAACACCAAATAAAGCTCGCCTCGGCGCGAACGCGGTTTTGGGCGTGAGTCTGGCAGTAGCCAAAGCCGCGGCGAACTCACTTGGTTTACCCCTCTACCGATACTTGGGCGGCGTTCATGCCCATCTATTGCCAACCCCGATGATGAATATCCTCAACGGCGGTGCCCACACCGGCTGGCAATCCACCGATGCCCAAGAATTTATGGTCATGCCTTTGGGCGCACCCTCATTCAAAGAAGGGCTACGCTGGGGCGCAGAAATTTATCACACCCTCAAATCCGTGCTAAAAGAACGCGGCTACGCGACTCTAGTCGGCGATGAAGGGGGGTACGCACCCGCGCTCAAAGCCAATGCCGAAGCGGTCGAAGTGATCCTCGAAGCCATTCAAAAAGCCGGTTTCAAAGCCGGTGAAGATATTGGCATCGCCCTTGATCCCGCCGCATCTGAATTTTACGAAGACGGTCTGTATAATTTGCGCACAGAAGGCAAAAAACTGAATAGCGAAGAAATGGTCGCATATTGGGTTGATTGGGTGCGCCAATACCCCATCGTTTCCATCGAAGATGGTCTCGCCGAAGACGATTGGGAAGGTTTCCAACTCATGACCAAATTACTCGGCGACAAAATCCAAGTGATGGGCGATGACTTGCTCGTGACGAACCCCGAACGCATTCGCCGCGCGATCGAAGAAAATTCCGTCAATTCTGCGCTAATCAAGCTCAACCAAATTGGCTCTCTCACAGAAACGCTGGAAGCAGTAGAACTTTGTCATCGTCAAGGCTGGACCGCGATTGTCTCCCATCGCTCCGGTGAAACCGAAGATGCGACCATCGCCGACCTTGCGGTTGCGCTAAATACCGGTCAAATCAAAACCGGCGCGCCCGCCCGCTCTGACCGCGTCGCGAAATATAATCAACTGCTCCGCATTGAAAATCAACTTGGCGACCTAGCGGAATATGCCGGTTGGGGAGCGTTGAAAGCTAAAAAGTAAAATAATCAGCCGGTCACAGAACGAGCACAGTCTCGTTTAGCAGGCGATTTAGCCGATACAAACCAAAGAAAAAGCCCCTCATTTGAGGGGCTTTTTTAGTGCTGGGGACCAGGGATTCGAACCCCGACTTACTGTTCCAGAGACAGCTGTCCTA
>CAZERH010000471.1:0-1653 GCA_964515535.1 uncultured Anaerolineaceae bacterium | reverse complement strand
AAACAGAAGCTTTCAAATATTGAAGTAGCAGAAAAACAATATCTTTCTCTAAAAGAGGAAAGAGAAAAGAAAATTGATTTAATTAAAAATCAAAAACAAAGAATAGCTATCTTACGAAAGAGAAAAATCAAAGAATTCCATTCAAGCGTCAATAATTTGAAAATTGAACTTACATCCGATGGACATAGGGAAAAATATTTGGCGTTTTTAAAAACCGCTCTAACTGGCACACGAGCAAGAACCGATATGGTGGAATCTCTAGGTAAAAAGATACACCCTATAGAGTTTGCGAGTCTAATACGCGCGAATAAGAAAAATGAAATTAGCAATAAGACTGGCATATCGATAGATTGGGTAAATACTATAGTTAATAAGTTTAATGCTGAACCCGCAAACATATACAAGATTGAATCTACACCAGTTGAAGATTTAATTGAGATTTTTTTTGCTGTTGAAAAGGATAAATACCGCCCTCTAGAAAAATTATCTACAGGGCAAAAAGCAACGGTAATAGTCTCCTTGTCTTTGGTCGAAGGAACGTCACCGATAATTTTCGATCAGCCCGAAGATGCTCTATACTCACCATTTATTTTTGAGTACATTGTACAGTTAGTAAGAGACACAAAAAATAAAAGACAATTTATATTCGCTACTCATAATCCAAACATAGCGATTGGAGCTGGGTTAGATTTAGCTTTAGTGTTAGAAGGATCATCAGATGAAACTACCATTCAAGCAAGTGGCGGTTTGGATGATGAAGAAACAAGAAACTTAATAATACTGCATCTGGAAGGTGGAAAGCCTGCTATTAGGAGAAGATTGGATGCATACAGAATGTGATTGTTTTTTTCTATCCTGATTCTCAAAATCAGGCTTTTTGCTTTTAAAAACCTGCGTGCGTCTGCGACATCGTACTCTTCATAGTAAATCTGCAAAATAAAAACGGGGCTACAACATCCCCAACACCATCTCCGTCACAATGGGGATCGCCGCCGCGACTGCGGGGGTTGGCTGGTCGCTGAAATCCAGCACGTTTTCGACTTCGATGGCGATGCAGGCGAAATCTGTGGGGAGGTGCAGACCGAGCTGTTTTGCCGCGTCCAGTGCGGTGATGAGGGAGGTGTCGTGGGCAGAGGCACTATGTTCGGTGGGGGTGATTTGGCGGAGGTCGTCCAGCGTCATTTGGTGGATGGAGCCGAAATTGCTCCCGTTCAAAATCGCGTCAATCAAGATGACGCGATCGAAGCCGACCATCAGCTCCATCAGGCGCAGACCGCCAACGCTCGCTTCGGTAATGGTCAGGTTTTCGGGGATATTCGGGCTTAATGCCTCTTCTACCGCGTAGGCGACTTTAACGCCCACCCCGTCATCGGTGAGAATGGGATTGCCAAGACCTACGATGAGTGTTTTCATATTGTTCAGCAAAAATTGGGGCGTAGCATTGCTACGCCCGTACTAAAGTTATCCAAGATACTGGCTCAAATTCTCAATCACCTCACCCTTTGCATCTAAAATCGTCACTTCGAGCGGCATTTGACCGGGCAGGGAGTGTGTAGCGCAGGACATGCAGGGGTCATAGAGACGGAACGCCATCTCTATGGTGTTGAGTAGCCCTTCGGTGATAATTGTGCCTTTTGTGATCAGCGATTGAGC
>CAZERH010000470.1:0-1665 GCA_964515535.1 uncultured Anaerolineaceae bacterium | reverse complement strand
GGATACAGATGCTCCGGGTGGTATTACGGGAAACACAAATTACCCTGAGGCAACTTCCCCGCCAATGCACATTATCGTAACCGAAAGAGCAACCGGACTATGGTTTTGGATAGGCACTGCTGAAAATGCAGGGGTATATATGATGCCAGAACTTCCCCCGGGGTCGTATATGGTAAGTGCTTATACACAAAGCGGTCTTTCAGGTGGATATGTAGATGGGAACGGAAGTTTTTTACCTGTGACAGTTGGCTCAGCCGAACTTGTTGAAGGAATCAACCTGAGTTGGTGGCCTCACAACGGCGTTGATTTTGATCCTGTTTCTGTTGGATGGTAGTTTTTTGTTAGCCATCAAAAATCGATCATTCTAAGGAACAGGAATTAAATAATATGCGGGACTTGGATAATTAGAATGTCGCGCTTATAGCGTGATATTCACTTAAAAAACTTCCGCAAGTTATTTAATCCGCGCTCCTAAAGAGAAGAGTCGTTCAATCTCAAATGAGATTGAACGACTTCATGGAGTGAACGTGCAAATTCAGCAAGGCGAAAAATAGGCAGTTTGGCGCATAAAAACAAAAATAAGCCATTAAACAAAGGCACCGAGTGAAACACTCGACGCCTTCTGAAAGAGGAGGAGAAGTCTTTCTACTGCAAATCTTCTTTCATCTCTTCGTATTCACTGCGGTTGATTTCATCGCGTGCGTAGCGTTGATTAAATATCTCGTGGGCGTTTGTTCCACCGTGCATCTGCATCGAGAGTTGTACGTTTGAGCCGCCCATTGTCCGTACCAACCAAACAATCCCGGCAATCACGGCGATCCGGGAGAGAATCATCCCGATTACGCCAACACCACCAAACCCCACACCAAATCCTGTCATCATTTTATTACTCCTTTACGTGAACTTATTATTGTTGCTCTTTTGTCGAGCACTTGTTTTCTGTAACGATGATGAGAGTATAAATAAAACGGAGAGAAAATTACAGCGCAATTAGGCGTATTATTTTCCAGGCATTTTGGCATATGCCAAAGGCATGTTACGCAAGAAAAAAGCTGTGGTGGTCTCAGCCCCAGCGGGGCTTCCGCTATGAGCCTGTTCCGTTTACAGGCAGATTGAATCCAAGAAGAATTAAATGTTAAAAAACAAATCGTTATGGACATCTATCGCCGTTTTTGGCATTCTCGCATTGATATTTGCTTTTTCTGACTTGGCGATTTCAGAAAACTTTGCTACCCCCCAATCAAAATGGGCGTATTTTATGGAAGCCTATGGACAACTTCCCGGAATGCTTATCGCTTTTTTAGGTAGCAATATCTTATTGAGGCTCATGCGCCTTGAGAAGACCTTTAAGAGCATTACCTCGACAATTGATTTATTTATTCTCACAGCGTTTATGGGGATTATCTTCTGGGTAAATGCGCTTGGACAGCAAGTTGGTCAAGAAGTTGATTATCTGCTCGTTTTGGGGCTAAGTATTGTTCTCCTGATTACAATTCAAGTATGGTTTCACCGCATTCCGGACGAGAACATGCAGGAATACAAGGTGTTTGGGCAAATTGCAATAAGTCTGTTTTTCTTAGCAGGAGTGATTACCGTATGGGGAATAAAAATTCCATGGGGACGATGGACATTTCGTGACATGATGAAATTCGGCGATTTGTCCCT
>CAZERH010000469.1:0-1675 GCA_964515535.1 uncultured Anaerolineaceae bacterium | reverse complement strand
ATAAAATGCCAGATTTGTACAAGAATTCACGATGTGAGTATGCCAGACTTTCGTAAATATGTCTTTACGTTTTGTTCAATACTCGCATCATCTTGTCGTATAGAATCGGTGGGGCGGCGAGGATGGATACAGGCGTGGCGAGGTAATTTTCTTGCCCTTTTATATCGGTTACCTTTGCCCCGCATTCTTCAGCAATTAATCCACCTGCCGCCACGTCCCAGGGTTGGAGGAAATGCTCCCAAAATCCCTCAAAGCGACCTGCGCCGACATAACATAAATCAAGAGCCGCAGAACCGAGACGGCGAACTCCCTGCGTTAGCTTGGTAAAACGACCGAAATCCGCTAAGTTGTCATTTGGGGTGTCCCACATATCGTAGGGGAAGCCGGTCACGAGGAGACTGCGACCTAGTTCATGTTCTGTAGATGCGGATAGTGGTTTTCCGTTCATTGTCGCGCCCTGTCCACGCGCGGCGGAGAACAGTTCATCGCACATGGGGTCGTAAACGGTGGCAAGTTTCAGATCATGTTTGTAGGCGTAGGCTATAGAAACACAAAAAATGGGGATGCCGTGTGCGTAATTTACGGTCCCGTCCAATGGGTCAATATACCAAATATGGTCGTGGTCTCCCTCTATAACGCCGCTTTCTTCCGCGAAAATATGATGGGCAGGAAATTTATCTAAAATAGCTTTGAGTAAAAACGCTTCGGATTGGCGGTCAATTTCTGTAACGGGGTCAATGATGCTCTTATATTCCACCTGATGCGTTTTTTCATAGCCTGCACGCAAAATTTCACCGGCATTGCGCGCCAGCATTTCTAAATCTTTTAAAGTCGGATTTTTCATTGAAGATTTAGTATTTTCTGAATTTCTTCTAGCTCAGCCTGAATTTGGGCTTTATCTTTTAGTGCTTGGTCAAGAAGTTGTTTGAAAGAGGCAACCTGATTTTTGGGCAATGTTTTTAGCAAGCGTTCTGTGCGCGTAATTTGAGTGTTTTTGTGGCGCAATTTGTTTTCAAGGCGTTCTCTATACCCCGTATAAAATTCTTCATCTTCAAGTGGTTGTGGGAGGGTGGATGGTCCTTGTGTGAGCAATTCTGCAATGGTGAGCAGAAAATCTTCTGTGTCTATGGGTTTTTCGATAAAGCGTGATGCCCCTAAACTGAGGGCGAAGGTTTTATCTTCTGGTGTGACATAGGTTGCCGAAAGAAAGATGACAGGAATGTCGTGTGTTTTTACGTCTTTGCGCAAAGTTTGCACAAAAGCGTAGCCATCCATTTTGGGCATGAGAATGTCGGTAATAATTAAAGCTGGGCGTTCTTTGGCTATTATTGCAAGGGCTTCTTCACCATTTCCTGCCGTAATAACGGGGTAGCCTTTGAAACGCAGGGTGACGGTAAGCAACTCAAGGATATTTGGCACGTCTTCAACAACGAGGAGGGGTCCGTAGGGAATATTCATGATGTTATTGTACCCGTTTTGTGTTGCTTTTACATTAAAATTAGCTTACGGTTTCGTTTTTGGGGTCAGTATTTACCGAAATCGGTAGCAACGCTTTGTGAGATATTGTTGGCAGTAGCGAGCAAAATACGGGATTGGCTATATGTTTGGCGCGCGACAAAAGGTGCTTTGTCAAGAGAACGTATGGAAACGGAATCAAGTTCACGCCACGCGTGAT
>CAZERH010000468.1:0-1688 GCA_964515535.1 uncultured Anaerolineaceae bacterium | reverse complement strand
AGTATTCCCCAAAAGATGAGCATAAAATCATCATCAGCTATTAGTATCGAAAAAACAGTTGAAATTTTGTCCATTTTCTTGCCTGTTAATCATTTTCGTAAGAGTAGATGTTTAGATTTTATAGGTTGAAACACTTGGTTGCTTGGGCGTTATTACTTGTTGTTTTTTCTCAAAAAAGGATTGTTGGAAAACAGAGATTCTTTCTTCCTTGTTCAAGTTGGTTTGTTCACCTAATCTCTCTGAAGCCATGCGATGATATTCTGCATTAACTTCAAAGCCAATAAACCTACGATTTAGATTTTTCGCGGCTAAAGCGGTAGTTCCACTTCCCATAAAAGGGTCTAAAACAATTTGATTTTCTTTTGTTGTCAATTTGATGAGATATTCGATTAAATCAAGCGGTTTTTGGGCTTCGTGGATTCTTTTTTCGTTTTTTCTAAAGCCGAAATCAAGCAAATTGGTTGGACTGGAACCGTGAATTTGAGTAGCTTCTGTATTGATTGCACCAACTTCATTTTTTAGAACATTATCCGTAATCGTACCGCCGATTTTATAGGGTTTCATAAACCAGGCTATCGGTTCCCAAATCGGGGCGAGGTTGCCAAGTCGCCACCCTTCCCATTTTTTTGCATCTTCGTTTAGTCCTCTACGCTCTAGGACGATGCTAATTCGTTGCGCTCTGTGATGTGCGGAGGGTTTTTTCCACGCTAAGGTATCTTTGAGCAGGAATCCACTGTTTTCAAAAGCATTAATCACGCGATGGATGGTTCGTCTTGCGCCAAAAACAAAAAGGAAAGAGCCATCTTTCATTTTTGGATAGACTTCTTTCACCCAATTTTCACACCATTCTTGATATTCCTGTCCTATATTTCTATCCGATTGCGCCCAGCCGTTAATTGGTTTTCCCCTGCGCTTAAAACCGGATTTTCCGATTTGTGCCGGTGATTTTCCCAATAACGCGGAGTTGGTGTTTTGATGCAAGACATCCCATTCGTCTAGATTAATGCCGTAGGGAATATCGGACAAAAACAAATCAATGCTGTGGTCATCCAAATTAGGGAGATGCTCTAAACAATCGCCTAAAGTAATTTTGTTGAGATATTTTTCGCTCATTCTTTTCCCCCTGCTTCAAGCAAGCCATTATCGGAAACAGAATTGATTTTGGCTATCTTGGAATTAATTTTGCTGGCTTTAAGTACCTCTCGGATGGCTTCTTCTTTGGAAAGATTGAGAATTCGCTCTCTTTCTTGGGCTAAGAATCTTAAAGCCTCCTTTCGAGAAATTTGAATGGATTCTAATGTTGCTAATTTCTCTTCTAGCCAAAAATCACGAAGTTCAAAATCTAAGATGCTTTTGTTGAGCGTTTGCCAATAAATTATTGCACTTTTGGAGGGATTTAAAGCGTCAACGGTTTTGAATACTTCATGTAGAAGTGTTTTAGCTTGAGCTTGACCAAATTTCTCAACGTAACGTACAAGTACCGCAAGATGTGTGTATGTCCAAATACAAACGGAGCGAGTTCCGGCTTGTTGATAAATTTGACTTGTTTTAGCAGGCAACTGATAAATGGGGCAAACGACCATCGCGTAAGGTTTGCCATATTTCCACCCATCCATCGCTTGAATTTTGAAATCTTTCTGATTTTTAGCGGTTCTGCTGAGTCTAAATGCTTTTGCATCAGCGACAAA
>CAZERH010000467.1:0-1703 GCA_964515535.1 uncultured Anaerolineaceae bacterium | reverse complement strand
GATAAAAAAAGTAGTATTTCAACTTGACGAGAGTCTTATCTCCATATATGATGAAGAAAAGAAATGGGACTAAAAACCGCACCCTCCTTGACCTAAACTTGCTTTTGCTATGGACACAAACAAACTCTCCTCCGAAGAAAAAAACACTTTATTAAAAATCGCGCGTCATACTCTTGAGGAAAAAATACGCGGCGAAAAACATCTCCCGTTAAACTCGCCTCCCCAAACAACGCCCCTCCTCCAAGCAGATGGAGCCACCTTTGTTACTCTCACCATCAATGGGCAGTTGCGCGGCTGTATCGGCACACTCGAACCCTATCAACCCCTCGCCGAAGATGTTCGCGAGCACGCCCTGTCTGCCGCGCTAAATGATTACCGCTTCCCCCAAGTCCAAGCCGATGAATTAGATCAAATAAAAATAGAAATTTCCCGCCTCACCGCCCCAATTCCACTAGACTATACAGATTCCAATGATCTGCTCACAAAATTGCGCCCGAATATAGACGGTGTTGTCTTAATGGATGGTCACAGGCGCGCCACCTTTCTACCCCAAGTTTGGGCGCAACTCCCCAACGCAGAAGACTTTTTAAGTCATCTATGTCAAAAAATGGGCGCATCCGAAGATTTGTGGAGGCACAAAAAAATGGACGTGCTAATTTATCAAGTCGAAGAATTTAGCGAATAGAGTTGTTCCGCAATAGGACAATGCCCTTTTGCCTCAGTTTATTCAGAAACAAGTCTAATAAAAATTGAGCCTAGAGAAAAAAACATGAACATTCCCAACCTAGACCGCCGCAAAGAAGAAGAACGTATTCGAGAAGAAAATCGCCTTCCACCAGGACAATCGCTAACGCTTAAATTCCCTGTTTTGCATGTAGGACCAATCCCACCTTTTGCCCCTGCAACTTGGGATTTTCGCATTTGGGGTGAAGTTGAAGAGGAAAAGATCTGGAATTGGGATGAATTTCAGCTTTTGCCACGCACCACGGTTTTGATGGATATTCACTGCGTTACAACATGGAGCAAAGCCGATACCCTTTGGGAGGGCGTCTCGCTTAAAGCGATGATTGAAGCAGGATTAATCAAGCTCAATTCCAAAGTAACCCACCTTATGCAACACGCAGAGCATGGATACACAACTAATCTTCCATTAGAAGTTGCTTTACAAGAGAGTTTTCTGCTCGCTACGCATTTTGATGGTAAACCGCTCACCCCCGAACACGGATACCCACTGCGCGGCGTAATCGGGCATATCCCTGAGAAAACTGGCGAATTGGCTTCCCCCTATTTTTGGAAAGGCGCGAAATGGCTTCGCTCACTCGAGTTTATGACTGCTGACCGTCTCGGCTACTGGGAGGCAGGTGCTTACCATAATCGAGCGGATGTTTGGAAGGAAGAGCGATTTAGAAAATAAAAAATAGTAGTGGTAAATTTTGACTGATTTATTTTTTAGATTGCTTTCGCCGCCATCCTCGGTGGCGCAATTTTGAGAAACCTGCGCCGAAAACAAGCGTTTTGTGTGAGCTTGTGACTTTACGATGAAAATTCCCCGCGGGCAATATTGCAAGCCCCCTCATAACCCACCACCCCTTGATTTCCATCCACCCTAACGACCATCTGGTCCTTCAATTGTGCTGTTGCGACCCGTGTCCCCAACACAGCGGGGATACCATATTCGCGCGCTACAATTGCCGCGTGAGATA
>CAZERH010000466.1:0-1714 GCA_964515535.1 uncultured Anaerolineaceae bacterium | reverse complement strand
TATTATCTTGCCAGCCACAGGTACGCAATTGCCCTGCCCGATGGAGATATTGAGGGCATTTTTGCCCTCGCCGAACGCTATAACGCAGAATTTTTAATTTTAGAAGAGGGCGCAGTAACAGAGGGGTTGATGCCGATTTTTGACGCGCCCACAGAATGGGGTAATTTGGCGTTATTAGCCGAAATTAAAGGAGCTAAAATTTTTGTTGTCGAAAAATAATCCCCAAAAACACACTTTGGCTTTAGCCCTTGCTACCTTTTTGAGTATTGGTATTTATTTGCTTGCTAGTCATTTGAAATTTCGCATTGGTTTTCCTTTGGACGATGCCTGGATTCACCAAACGTACGCCCGAAATTTAGCTGAGTGGGGCGAATGGGCGTTTTGGCGCGGCACAACTTCGGGCGGCTCAACCGCACCGCTTTGGTCGGCGTTGTTGGCGTTGGGATATTGGCTCAAAATCCCCTTTTATTTTTGGACTTACGCACTCGGCGGGGTGCTTCTGTGGGCTTTGGCGGTTTTAAGCGAGCGTTTTTTGCGCGAAATTATGCCAGCCTATCAAAGCAAATATCCGCTGGTAGGCATTTTTATCATCGGCGAGTGGCATTTGGTATGGGCGTCAGCGTCGGGCATGGAAACTTTGCTTTATGCCCTCATCGTGACGACCGTTTTGATTTTTCTCGCACTTGGCAAACGCAATTTTTTGCTTTTGGGTGCGTTAGTTGGAATCAGTTTATGGGTGCGTCCGGGGGGCGTAACGCTTTTGGGTCCTGTTTTAGTCGTGCTTTTTTTCGCTCAGAAAAAACGCATCCCGCAAAACCTTTTTAATCTCACGCTCGGATTTGGTGTCTTTCTAGCACTCTATTTTCTCTTTAATCTAGCAATCACCGGCACGCCCTTTCCCAATACTTTTTACGCTAAACAAGCCGAATACGCCATTTTGCAAGAAATCCCTTTTGCAAAACGTTTTTTAGCTCAAATTTCGCTACCCCTCACTGGTGCAGGGTTCTTGCTTTTGCCCGGGGTGTTCTATTTTGCATGGCACGCTCGTAAAAAAATCACCGTTCTTGTTAGCGGGGTGTGGTTTCTTGGTTATGCGGCAA
Organism: uncultured Anaerolineaceae bacterium; assembly: GCA_964515535.1. Taxonomy (GTDB): domain Bacteria; phylum Chloroflexota; class Anaerolineae; order Anaerolineales; family Villigracilaceae; genus Desulfolinea. The sequence continues at coordinate 614 of CAZERH010000466.1, read as the reverse complement.
TTTATGCTTTCAAATTGCCCGTCACCTATCAGCATGGCAGATATTTGATCCCCACTATGCCCATCTTTTTTGTGTGGGGATTAGCAGGTCTGCTCCAACTTTTATCGGATATTCGTCCCGAGACAAAAAGAAAGCTGATTACCCTCGCATGGGGGAGCGGACTTGTATTACTCTGGGGTGCTTTCTACTTGCTTGGTGCCAAGCATTATGCCGATGATGTGACCTTCATCGAAAGCGAGATGGTTGCCACCGCACGCTGGGTAAACGAAAACCTCCCCCCTGATGCGTTAATCGCCGCGCATGATATTGGCGCACTCAGCTATTTTGACGGGCGGAAAATTATAGATTTAGCCGGTTTAGTCTCACCGGAGGTGATTCCTTTTTTAAGAGACGAAGAAAAACTAACCAATTATCTCAATGAGCAAAAAACGGATTATCTAATTATCTTCCCTTCTTGGTACAAAACCCTATCAGAAGGGCTTCCTATTGTGTATAATGGGGGAAGTCTTTTTACTCTCCAAATTGGTGGAGAAAACATGGTGATTTATCAATGGGCGCATTAGCGTTTTGCAATTCCTTTATCATACTTTAAGATAAGAGTTGTGCTATACTCG
>CAZERH010000465.1:0-1722 GCA_964515535.1 uncultured Anaerolineaceae bacterium | reverse complement strand
ATTAAATCTACGCGAGGAAAATATGAAAATTGACTACCAAGAAACAACCAGCGATTTACTAAAACGGATCAATATCCACGAGGAATATGGCGCACGCGATATTGATGCGTGGATGATGGAATTGCTCAAGCCCAAAGCCGGTGACAAGATTTTAGATGTCGCTTGCGGTGCGGGGAAGCAATGCAAATTATATTATGAACATACCGCCGGAAAAGCAGAGATCACGGGCGGAGACGTAAATGAAGAACTGCTCACCAAAGCCCGCAGTGTCAACGAGGAATTAGGGAACGCGTTCACTCTGCTCCCGCTCGATTTTGATGAGAGATTCCCCTTTGACGATAACCAGTTCGATTTAGAATCCTGCTGTTTTGCAATTTACTACGCCTCGGACATCCCCGCCACGATCAAAGAGATGCACCGCGTCCTGAAACCCGGCGGACGGCTCTTTACTTCGGGTCCCCTGCCTGCAAATAAACAGCTTTTCTATGAGATAATCACCGAAGCGACCGGGATGGTCATCCCGCCCATGCCGGGCAGTTCGCGTTACGAGAGCGAAATTTTATCGGCGATGAAAGCCACTTTCGCCAAAGTGGATGTGCATGTTTTCGAGAATCCGCTCACTTTCCCGACCGTTGAACCTTTTATCGCCTATGTGCGTGCATCTCTTTCTGAAGACCGCAAATTATGGGGCAATCTCTTCAACGGTGCAGAAGAATTTGAAGAAGTGATGGCAAAGATCACTGCCGTAGCGCAGAAGCGGCTAGAGAAAGATGGCAACTTGGTAATGACGAAAGTTGTCGGCGGTTTTGTAGGAACTAAATAAGACATTAGACATCAGATTTTAGACCTCAGCAAAGACACTTAATCCGCTGAGATCTAAAGTCTTAGGTCTCAAAAATCATGAACTTTTACGGAAAACGAGTCCTTTTCATCGGCGCACACCCGGACGATATTGAGTTGGGCGCAGGCGCGCTGATCCATAATATCTTGCCCCACTGCGAGGTGACTTGCGTCACGCTCTCGGATAATCAGAAGAATCCCAAGCTCCAGAATGTGCTTTCAGAGCATTATGAGAGTATGGCTGTTTTGGGCGTGCCGCGCGAAAATGTGATTGTTGAAAAATTTGAGACGCGCTGCCTTCCCGCGCATCGTCAAGAAGTGCTCGAGTATCTGCTCAAGCTGCGGCATGAGATTAAGCCCGACATCATTTTTGTTCATAGCGAGCAAGATATTCACCAAGATCATAACACCGTCACACAAGAGGCATTACGCGCCTATCGCGGCATCACCGTGCTGGGATTTGATGTCGTCCGCTCCAGTCATGGGTTTTTCCCCAACTTCTTTGTCGGAGTGAGCGAAGAAAACGTAAACAAGAAAATCGAAGCCTTAGCGCAATATAAAACCTACGCCGACAAATACTACTTTGGCGCAGAACTGCTCCGCGCCACGATGGTACGTCACGGCGCATTAGCAGAAAAACCTTTTGCAGAGGGCTTTGATATTCTAAGGATTGTGGGGGAGTTCACGAAACATATCTAAAAAACACTCATTTTTTCTTTAATCACAATTTAGCGGCTCTGCACGCGGAACGTACAGCTCAACACCCACACGCTCGTATAAAATCAACGGCTCATAATAACACCAAAGCGGACGCGTCACCTTCAAGGTCCAGATATTATTTTCTGCACCAAAAGAGCGTTTTTCGTCTAAGAGGGAATCTTT
>CAZERH010000464.1:0-1723 GCA_964515535.1 uncultured Anaerolineaceae bacterium | reverse complement strand
ATGAAACTTGAAAAAATAACACTCACTCATTTACGTATGCCCCTTGTCTCGCATTTTGAGACCTCCTTCGGGCGGATTTTTGACCGTGATAGCATTCTCATTAAGATTTATGCCGAGGGAATAATTGGCTATGGTGAATGTGTCGCAGACCGTGATCCCGGTTACGCGTATGAAACATCCGGTACAGCGTGGCATATTCTTAAAGATTTCATTCTCCCCGCTATTCAAGGAGAAGATATAAAAGACCCTGCCGATTTTCGCGCTCGCGTGGTGAATATCAAAGGTCACGAAATGGCGAAAGCCGGAGTAGAGATGGCTGTTTGGGATTTGCTTGGCAAAAAAGAGCAAAAATCGCTCCAAAGTTTATTGGGCGGGAGCAAGCCCACGGTCGCGGTGGGGGTCTCGGTGGGGTTGCAGGATACGCCCAAAGACCTCATCCGTGTTATAGATGATTATCTCTCAGAGGGGTATGGTCGAGTCAAATTAAAAATTAAACCCGGTCGAGATATAGGTGATGTTTCTGCGGCAAGAAAAGCCTATCCCGATTTAAAATTGCAAGTGGATGCGAATTCAGCTTATAGTCTCGAATCTGCGAGGGCTATTCAGCCTTTGGATGATTTGGATTTGCTCCTGATTGAACAACCCCTTGCCGAAGATGATTTGTGGGATCATCATCTTTTGCAGAAAAATTTTAAAACGCCGCTTTGTCTTGATGAAACGATTATTTCCGTGCGACATGCGCGCCAAGCTATCGAAATGGAGGCTTGTCGCATTATCAATATCAAGGCGGGACGTGTGGGTGGGTTGAGCGAGGCTCTTGCCATTCACGATTTGTGTTATACGGCAGATATGCCTGTTTGGTGCGGTGGGATGCTCGAAACGGGTGTGGGGCGCGCCGCAAATTTGGCGTTGGCTTCCCTGCCCAATTTTGTCCTGCCCGGCGATATTTCTGCCACCGACCGTTATTATGAGCAAGATATTACGCATGAGCGTTTTACGCTCAACGCGGATAGCACCATTGATGTTCCCACTGCCCCCGGTTTGGGCATCACGATTGATGAGGATGCGGTGAAGAAATTTATGCTACGAGCATATAGTTCTTAACGATGCGACAGGCATTCCGCAACAACCCTATTATTCACTATTAATCAAAAATTATGAAAAAAATCTACCCCATTCTTCTTAGTATCGCGATCATTCTTTCTGCGTGCTCGTCTGTTCAAACGCAAGCACCTAGTTTAGAGGCAACGCGCATGCCTAGCCCTCTCCCCTTAGCAGAAACCGCAACGCCGACTGCAACACAAAACCCAAATTATCTCTGGATTAGCGAATCTGTGCCAAGTGCGTTGAGAAAGGAATCTTTTGAATGGGAACTTCCCATGGCTGTGGAGCAAAACGCGGCGATTTTGCGTTTGGGTGTAAATGAAACTAATCCGGAAACTGAATGGGTTTACGCGTTGGTTGCGCCTTTCCCGACCATTTTGGATGGCGTTAGCGAGGCTGAATTGCGCGCCGCGTGGACGGGTGATGCTGATATATCTACTTTGTGGATGGCAGAGGAGACTAAAGCCGCGCTGACTGCTTTTTGGGGAGAAGCAAGTTCAAAACGCGTCCGTACCGCCGAATCTCATAATTTGCTGGATTTGGCATGGGTCGAGAAAGATTCTTGGGCAATTATCCCCTTTGAAGAGATTGAGCCGCGTTGGAAAGTGTTGACAGTTGA
>CAZERH010000463.1:0-1732 GCA_964515535.1 uncultured Anaerolineaceae bacterium | reverse complement strand
AGTAAAACGTTGGGCGAAAACAATATATCTTCGCCCGTGGTCCTACATCACAAAAACAGCAGACAATTATTGAGTGCCGCCCGCGCGATAACGAGATACGAGCAGGTTTTCAAGCTTAACTGAAAACTGATCGATTTCATTCAAAATCTTTGTGGTAACCGCAGCAAGGAACATCTGTGCGGACATACATGGAATAGCCACGATAAGTCCGAACGCGGTCGTATTCATAGCTACAGAAATACCTTTTGCAAGTGCAGCAGCACGAGCGTCAGGAGCAGCAGCTTCAAGAGCGGAGAACGCTCCAATAAGACCGATGATAGTACCCAGTAGTCCCAAGAGGGTAGCAACGTTAGCTACACCACCAAGAGTTGCGGTACGTTTTTGTACAATTGGAACAATTTCCAAAGTAGCTTCTTCAATCGCGTTCGAAATTTCGAGCTCACCCTTGTTGGCTCTGGTCAGACCAGCCTTGATAACCTTGGGCAAAGCAGCATTGGGAGCAGCGTTACAAAGCTTAATGGCACGGTCAATGTTGTTGGCCATAACCAGCTTCTGAATCTGTCCCATAAATGCATTCGCGTTGATGTTGTACTTAAAGAAGAGGAATATAAATCGCTCGACCACGATTCCGAGACCAATCACCGAAGTAAGCGCGATTGGGTACATCCAGCCTCCACCATCGGAAAATGTTTCTGCGATTCCCTGCATATTTGATTCCTCCTTCGTAGGAAACGCTCATTGGGAGCGCTTCTAAAAAAAACCTTTTTTGTTTTTCAATCTTAGTTAATCAACTAATCGGCATTTGCCTATCAGTTGTCGCCCGACAACTTACCTTCGAACGAAACGCATACTAACACATCATTTTTCTGTTTTCCAAGAGAAAACTATGCTCTTTTTTTTCAATAGTAAAATAAATTCGTTTTTTTTTCTTAAAAACCGGAAAATTATTGGCCAATTTAAACTAATCCTGTGAAATTTTGCCATCACAAAAAGATTATTCCCAATCGCCATCGTCTTCATCTTCCCAATCGTCATCGTCTCCATCGCTTTCCTGCGTGGAACCAGCATCTGAATTTTTAGCAGCTGCTCGCTCTGCTGCCCGCTTTGCCTCTGCTGCAGCCTGCTCTTTCATCTGTTGGTCACGCTGCTCCAGCCTTTTGATGGATATAGTTACTTCTTTTAAATACTTATGAACAAGGTCATCTTTTTTCAAAGATGATCCTTTTTCGGTTTTATACATTGCAAAATATTTTTGTGACTCATCCCATCTGGATTTTTGATCTAAATTATCTAAATCAGTTGCCACGTAGTAAAGAACTCCAAGATTAAATAAAACACCGGCGAGATCGTCGTCCATATTTTTGGCTCGCTCCAAAGAAACACGAGCTTCCTGCCACCTGCCTGCCCCCCGCAAAGCGTTGCCATAATTGAGATACAGCGTGCCCCAGGACGGAGAAAGAGCAATGGCCTTTTCCAGCTTTTCTATTGCAGACTGGTAATTCCCGGAAAAAATAAACTGAACAGCAAGGTTATTCATGGATTCGACATAATAGGGATTCTTTTGCAAAGCCGTTTCAAAATTAGAAATTGCTTCTCCCTTTTTTTTGTCATGAAGACTGATAAGTCCCTTTATAAAGTATACTTCTGCCACATTAGGATTGATTTCAATAACCTGTTCAAAAATAGATTCTGCCAGTTCAAATTTTTCCAGCATGAAGTTGGCTTTTGCAAT
>CAZERH010000462.1:0-1737 GCA_964515535.1 uncultured Anaerolineaceae bacterium | reverse complement strand
GGATTCGCGTCTGTTTGCGTGAATCCTGTTCATGTTCGCGCGTGTGCCGAGATGTTAAAGGAATCTGCGCCGAAGGTTTGCACGGTGATCGGTTTTCCGCTCGGCGCGTCCGCGTCCTCCGTCAAATCCTATGAAACCGAAATTGCGCTTCAAGATGGCGCGGAAGAAATCGATATGGTCATCAATATCGGCGCGCTAAAAGATGGCAATCACGATTTTGTGCGCGAAGATATTGCGGGCGTGGTAGCAAAAGCGCACGCCAAAAACGCGCTCGTGAAGGTGATTATCGAAACCGTTTTGCTCACGGATGCAGAAAAAGAGACCGCCTGTAAATTAGCGGTGGAAGCGGGGGCAGATTTTGTGAAGACTTCGACCGGATTCGCGGGTGGCGGGGCGACTGTGGAAGATGTGCGCCTGATGCGGCGCGTAGTCGGTACAGAGATTGGCGTTAAAGCCTCCGGCGGGGTGCATAATTTGGCAGATGCGCGTGCCATGATTGAGGCAGGCGCAACGCGAATTGGTGCGAGCGCGGGCGTGAAAATTGTGCAGGGGCAAGATGGGGGGGCGGGGTATTGATGAATAAGATTCATAATTTCCGCGATTTTGGCGGATACACAACTCGAAATGGGGCGCGTTTGAAAAAAGGTTTGCTTTATCGTAGCGGCGACCTTTCAAAAGCCACCGATGCCGATTTGGAGAAATTCTCTGCCTTAAAAATCAAGACGATTTGTGATTTGCGCTCAGAAAGAGAAAGACAGGTAGAGCCAGATCGTTTCCCTAATGCCGTGCCGACTACTTTTCTCAATATCCCCATGCGCCCAATAGTGGATTATCATGCGCGCTCTTGGGGGCGTTTATTTTCGCTCATGTTTGGAAAAGAGCGCAAAATGGACTATATTGCAGAATCTTATCAAGCCTATCGTGAATACGCGACCGGATATTTACCTCAACTTAAGGCTCTTTTTGAACGAATTTCTAATCCGGACAATTTACCGCTCCTTATTCATTGCTCGGCGGGAAAGGATAGAACGGGGGTGGTATCTAGCTTAATTCAGCAAATTTTGGGGGTTCCCTTTGAACTTACGATGGATGATTATTTGAAAACCAATGATAATTTAGGTGTGTATACGGCAGAAATTGTGAAAAAACTCAAAAAACTGGCTTATTTTGGTGTTCCATGGGAGATGTATATGCCCCTTTTTGACGCGCGTAGCGATTTCTTGAATGCGGCTTTTACGCAGATAAAAGATGAATTTGGCGCGCTGGATGAATGGATGCGGCGTGGATTGAATTTTTCCAAGAAGGAACAAGATGCGCTTGCAGACATTTTTTTGGGGTAGTTTTGATAGAAGCAAATATAAGAAACAAAAAAAGCCGCTAACTTAGCGACTTTTTTTGTGCCTCCACGGGGAATCGAACCCCGGTTTGGGCCTTGAGAGGGCCCCGTCCTGACCGCTAGACGATGGAGGCGTTTAGCGGGAGAATTCTAACATAGGCGAGCTTTATCCGTCAATTAAAAACATCAGCAATTCTTTTTGATAGTTTCACCATACCCAATTCCGTTTTGGGAAAAATCGATAATAAATAGCCGAATGGTCATATCTGAATTTTTGCCTGAAAGTAGTAAAAGGATGGTATCATAGCGGCGATTTCTTCTTCACCATTGAGACCACAGAGATCACTGAGTTTTTCTCTTTTTCTTTAAAAAACTCTGTGCGCTTCGTGAACTTCGCGAAG
>CAZERH010000461.1:0-1739 GCA_964515535.1 uncultured Anaerolineaceae bacterium | reverse complement strand
GTATTTGTGGTGCGACATTTATGTCGCTTTTTAGGGGCAGGCGACATAATGGAAGTTAAGAAAACAATTCGGGAATAAGCCCCCGCCCCCCTTTGTCCTTCGGACATCTCCCCCCAAAGTGGGGGGAGAATTTGTCCCTTTCCCCCACTTTGGGGGAAAGGCTAGGATAGGGGGCGGGACTAGGATTGAAAAAAACTATTACCGATTTAATTATTTAATATCCATAATGCCGCACTACGTTTTGCCAAATTGCTTTTGCTTCACGCAACATCCAAAGGGATGCTTCGCAAAGGTGCAAAAACGCAAAGTTTTCAAGCTTTTCTTAGCGACTTGGCGAGTTTGCGTGAGATTTGGTAGACATTTTTTCAAAAGTGCCATGTGGTTAGTTTTGTCAGTCAATCACCCCTACACTTCTATCGCTTCTTTCAGCATTTTTGCCATTTGCCCGAATTTTGGGGTATAGAGCATTTCTTCTGTACGCGGACGCGGCAAATCTACTGCTAAATCCAGTTTGATGCTACCGGGGCGTTGAGTTAGCACTAGCACGCGGTCGGCGAGAAAAAGGGATTCGCTGATAGAATGTGTGACCATAATCACGGTTTTTTGGCGCGCTTGCCAAATGCGTAGCAACTCTTTCCCCATCCGCTCACGCGTGAGGGCGTCGAGGGCGGCAAAAGGCTCATCCAGCAGAAGAATATCGGGGTCGTGTACCAAGCTTCGGGCAAGAGCGACGCGGTGCGCCATCCCTCCCGAAAGATCGCGGGGAAGATTATCTTCAAATCCGACCAAACCCACAAGGTCTATTAAATCCTGCGCTTTATTTTGCGATTCTTTTTCGTTCATGCCCTCTAATTCCAAAGGGAGGGTGATATTTTCTAGCACACTGCGCCACGGCATGAGGTTGGAATCTTGAAAAACCATGCCGATACGCGGTGTTTTGCTGGCGAAATCAACTTTGCCTTTTGTGGGCGTGAGCAAGCCCGCGAGAACGCGCAAGAGCGTGCTTTTTCCGCAACCGGAAGGACCAACGACACACAGAAATTCCTGCTGACGAACCTCAAAGGAGATGTTTTTTACCGCGTGCAGTCCGCCATTATCGTCTGGAAAAATCATATCCATTTCTTGAACGGTGAGGATGGGAGGGGATGGGGGCATTATTTTTTAGCCTTTTCTGATTTTAGATTGAACCAATCCGACAAAGTGTACCAGAACAAAAGAAGTACGCGTCCTCTTTCGTGATAATCCCGCAATTCCCAAGTTTTGCCTACCAACTTATAATCGCGCTATGAAATCACAAGACATTCTCTCCGTCCTCATTTCCGTTGTCATTATCATCGCGGTTGCCGTCCTTCAAAAACAGAGCAAAGTCATCGCCGCGCTCATCTCCACGATGCCCGTTCGTGCCGGACTTGCTATTTGGATTGTTTACGCCGCCACCAACGGCAACAAAGAAGATGTGACCCAATTTAGTCTCAGCGTTGCTTATTCCCTAATTCCTACTTTTCTTTTTGCGGTCTCTGCGTGGCTCGCCGCCCGCGCCGGTATGAAATTGGGTGGTATTTTATTCTCCGGTTACACCACTTGGGCACTGGTTGCGGGGATTATTTTCCTTGCTCGAAAATTTTTAGGATTAGGATGAGTTCTAAATGCCTCTTACCTGATTAATAGACTGCGGGCAAGCGCGACCCGAACTTGCTTCTGCCATTTCAACTTGGCGCGTAGACTCGGCGCGCCCCGCC
>CAZERH010000460.1:0-1740 GCA_964515535.1 uncultured Anaerolineaceae bacterium | reverse complement strand
GATAATTCAATTCAGATTGGCACCGATAGCAGAACAGACCTACGCCTCCCGCCCGAAGAAGAAGCCGAATTGAATATCCACACCGTGCCGCTCACCGTCACCTTAGATGGCAAATCTTATCGAGAAGGCGTAGATATTCAGCATAAAGATTTTTATCCCCTGCTCGAGGCGAGCGGCAATCTCCCGACCACATCCCAGCCTTCGGCGGGAGAGTTCGCCGAAGTTTACAGACGATTAGCTGTCACCGACCCGGAAATTCTATCTATTCACATGACATCAGGATTGAGCGGCACATTCAATGCCGCGGTCGAGGGGGCAAAATTAGTCCCCGAAGCGGATGTGACGCATATTGATACCAAAACCCTCACCGCCGCGGCCGGATGGCAAGTTTATGCCGCGGCGCGTGCTTTGAAAGCAGGCTGGGCAAAAGAGCAAATTTTGGGTTTAGTAAAACGTATCGGCGAAGCGACCGATTGTATGTATTCGCTGAATGAACTCAAATATCTCATTCACGGCGGACGCATCAGCCACATGAAAGGTTTGATTGCGTCAATACTGAATCTTAAACCGCTGATTGGCGTAGAGAAAGTCAAGGGGACTTATGTGCAACTCGGACAAGCTCGCACTTTTAAGCGCGCCCTCAAAGGCTTAGCAGATCTCATCACCGAAAAATATCCCGAAGGCAGTGCCTTGATGGTGCAGGTGCTACATTCCAATAATCCCAAAGGCGCAGAGATGTTGCGTGAAATGGTTGACCAGCTTTTTGAGTGTACTTGGCTTCCAGTGGGTCCTATGTCTCTCACTTTGGGCGCACATACCGGTCCCAGCATGGTTGGGGTCGGCTTTGCTCCGCTCGAAGCATTCGCTGAAATTCCATAATATTTTTACCACAGATTACACGGATCTCACAGAAAAAACTCAAAATCAGTGCAATCTGTGTAATCCGTGGCAAAACGGATAGTTTTTTCTCCAACAAAGTCGTGAGGAAAAACTAAAAGGAAAATAAAATGACCGAAAATAAAATTCTCTATCTCTCCCAAGCCGATGTCGTCTCGGTTGGCTTGGGGATGGCAGATGTCATCGAACTGCTTGAAACCGCTTTTCTCGAAAAAGGACACGGGCGCGTAGAAATGCCCCCCAAACCCGGCATCCATCCCGGCGGCGGAGATAATTTCATCCACGCCATGCCTGCTTATATCCCCGCACTGGGCTCGGCGGGCATCAAATGGGTGAGCGGGTTCCCCGATAACGCCCAAAAAGGTCTTCCCTATATCACCGGTCTGCTAATTCTCAACGATCCTGAAACCGGCATCCCCCTCGCGGTGATAGATTGCGAATGGATTACCGCCATGCGTACCGCTGGTGCAACTGCGGTCGCGGCGCGCCGTTTGGCTCGCAAAGATGCCTCCACTCTGGGCGTTCTCGGTTGCGGGGTGCAGGGATTTACGAATACCGAAGCCCTGAATGTCGATTTCCCTATCAAAGAAGTCTTCGCTTATGACACATCCAAAAAATCGCTTAAAACTTATATCCAAAAGGTTGAAAAAATGGGGTTGACGGTCACTGTTGTCAATACTCCCGAAGAAGCCGTGCAAAATTGCGATCTGGTCGTCACCGCGGGTCCCATCCTGAAAACCCCGCACAAAACCATCAAAGCGGGATGGTTCAAAGAGGGTGCATTTGCCTCGCTGGTCGATTTCGATTCCTATTGGGAGCCTTCTGCGATGAAAGAAGCCGATA
>CAZERH010000459.1:0-1747 GCA_964515535.1 uncultured Anaerolineaceae bacterium | reverse complement strand
CATCAAAAGTGATTGCCGTTAGCGAATTCACGCGTCAACTTGCCCTCAAACACTACCCCGTTAAAATTGAAATCATTCACAATGGCATAGATATAGAAAAAAATGCCCCCGGCGAGATAAAACTTCAAGCCTCGCCGCGCATCATCTTTGCAGGGCGGTTGATGAAACAAAAAAATCCTTTGCAAATTATTCGAACACTAGAAAAACTCAAAGACTTAGAATGGGAATATATCCTCCTCGGTGATGGACCCCTCCGCACAGATATAGAAGAAGAAATTGCCAAAAACAACCTCCAAGACAGATTCACCTTGCTAGGTTGGGTCACTCCCGAAGATGTGATAGACTGGTTCGGCAAATCTGATATTCTTTTTATGCCCTCCATCACCGAAGGTCTCCCCGTTGTTGGGGTGCAGGCTTTGGCGATGGGCTTGGCTTTGGTCGTCAGCAATATCGGCGGCTTTGTAGATTTGGTGGATGAAGGTGAAAATGGATTTTTGATTGATGACAAAGATGATTATGAAAAAGTTTTGCGAGAACTTATCAGTAAACCTGAGAAATTGTTTTCTTTTAGGAAAGCCAGCAGAAGAAAAGTTCGAGAATTTTCGCTCGAAAATATCATCATACAATATGAAAACGCCTTGAGAGATATTGCATCAAGATAAGTAATTACAAAAAAGGATAAAAATGACCCCAAAAAACTTTGCCGCGATTGGCGTGGCGGGATATATAGCCCGCCGCCATTTAAAAGCAATTCAAGATACCGGCAATAAATTAATTGCCGCCACCGATGTCGCCGACTCTGTCGGCATTTTAGATCGTTATACCCAAGATGTACGCTTTTTTACCGAGATTGAGCGTTTTGACCGCCATCTCGAAAAATTGCGCCATCGTTCGGAAGCGGAACGCGTCCATTATGTCAGCATAATGACTCCCAACTACCTCCACGATGCCCATTGTAGATTGGCATTACGAGTTGGGGCGACCGCGATCTGTGAAAAGCCCCTCGTCATCAACCCCTGGAATATAGACCAACTTGCCCGTGTTGAGGAAGAATACGAGGGGAAAATCAATACGATTTTACAATTGCGCGTTCACCCTGCTTTAGTTGCGCTCAAGAAGAAATTGGACGCGGAGAAAGGTGGAAAACAACATCAGGTTTTGCTCAGTTACGTCACCTCACGAGGTCCTTGGTATCATACTTCTTGGAAAGGGGATTACGAAAAATCAGGTGGCGTGGCGACTAATATCGGAATCCACTTTTTTGATATGCTCCAATGGCTATTCGGTAAACCCGGCATGATTAAAGTGCATCGTTCTGAAGAAAAAAGTATGTCCGGTTTTATAGAATTTGAGCGCGCCCAAGTAAAATGGTTTCTTTCGGTAGACGAGCGAGATTTGCCTGTGGAAATTGAACCCGGACAACCGAAAACTTACCGCTCCATTACTGTAGACGGAGAAGAAATCGAATTTTCGGGCGGATTCACCGATTTGCACACCCGCGTTTATGAGCGCACCTTAGCCGGTCAGGGCTTTGGCTTGGAAGACGCGCGTCCCTCGATTGAATTAGCCTATAATATCCGCCAGACTAAGGTATCTCCTGTGGATATTTTGGCGCATCCCTTTTTGCAGAAGTGATTTTAAAAAAGTTAAACACGAAGGGCACAAAGAAGCACGAAGAAAAAATATAACCTGATACGTCTTATGTGAAATCAAATCAACCTATATGCAGAAAGAATCGTCAAAACAT
>CAZERH010000458.1:0-1750 GCA_964515535.1 uncultured Anaerolineaceae bacterium | reverse complement strand
GGCTGGGGGAAATGGTGCGGGAGAAGGTGCGGGCGCGGCACGGGATTGAGCTGGAATGGGAGATTAAGCGGGTCGGGGAAGATGGTTGAGATGGGTGTGAGGATAGGGTAGAGTTTGCGCTATGGTTGAGATATCAAAATTGGTAGATAAAGAAAGTTTGGAGGTTTGGTTTGACAGCCAAGCGTTAAAAGTAAGTATTACCATCGAATTTCGAACGCTAATGCGGAAAATGCCGATTTATTTTACTTGGTCTTCGCATCCGGGGAATGAAGAGGAATTCGAAGCAGCGGTACTTCTGATTTTGAAGTTGAGCACAATTGCAAATGCAGTAATAAACTCATCAGGCGAAGAAATTCCCGACAACCTTGCTAAAATCGCAACGGGAGCTAACTCAAATAAAATGGAGGCGCTGTATTCCGCCCGCTTTTCATCGGCGGTGGCCGAATTTGGGCATTATTTTGATAATCCTCCTGAAAATTTATCGTCTTCACGTAATCATACCGGTATAGATAGCCTTGAGTTGAAGTCGTTAACTTATGATACAATTGCTATCACCTCTGTTGTATTTAGTTTCATGATAAATAAAATGATTCAGGTGCCTACGCCAAAATACTCGTTGAACGACGTGGGGGATCTTTTATCCAGCCACATGATTTTACTGCTTCACCATGGGAAAAGCCTTAGTGAGAATTTCAAAATTGTCCAAAAGGAATGCCGGATAATTGAGTCGGGAGATGATCTAAACCGAGTTGGATTGTGGTTAGACTTTGAAAGCACGGAAGAAGAATTGTGGCGTTTGGCCAAGGAGTATTTTGAAGAAGAAGGTTCAAAGTGGGCCTACTGGATTAGATGGTATGAATCGCTACTTTCAGGTGAGCAACTTAAACTCGAAATGATTGATCGAATTGCTGGGATTGGCAGCGAAGAGTGGGCAAAGGGCGCTCAACACATCGCAAATCTAATCGCTGAAATTGAGTTGGAATTTGCAATTAGCGGAACGCCAAACAGCGAAAAAATTGTTTTAACTGAGCAGAATAAATACCAAGCCATTCCGCAATCGGAGCTACCAGCGAAAACGCTTAGCGACGCGAGGGAAAGAATTGAAGACGTTATAAGCACCATCCGCGCGGCTCAGGGGAATAATAACCAGTATTCTCCTTTGGTCAAAGAAGCGGATATGTTGGAGGATTGCGTTGAACGATACGGTGACAATGCCATTCGACTTCACGAAGGTTGCACCAAAGTAGTGAACCACGTGGTAACCTATGTCGGTGAAGGGTCACTGCCCGAAAGGGATAATGTGGTGATGGATGTAAGCAATGATTTGCTAAACACGGCTGACGATATTTATAGCTTTGACGCGGACGCTAAAAAGACAATTGATGCAAGAGAAAAACGGCGTTTCTCGCGGCTTACGGATGAGGAAAAGGCGATTTCCAAGCCGCTTGCAGAGGAAGTTGCAAAGCTTTCGGTTGAAATGCTCGGCCCAGAGATGATCGAAGATGCGGAGGCGTTTGGTGAGGGGCAAGAGCCGACCGAAGATCAGAAATTTAACAGGTATCGGTTCGGTAGTAGGTTGGCAAGAATTGCTATTCTTGGTGGTCCGAATTTGGGCAAGATCTTATCGGGGCTTGGGTTGGGCGCAGGGGGCGCTTTGCCTGTGATTGAGTTTATTAAGTTGATCGCGCCGTTTTTTGGGTTTTAACCCACCATCCGCGCGTGGTGGGTTAAAACCCACCCTACGGGTTAC
>CAZERH010000457.1:0-1750 GCA_964515535.1 uncultured Anaerolineaceae bacterium | reverse complement strand
CAATGACTTCAAAATCTTGCTCGTAGATTCTTTCTCCTAAAAATGTATAGTCAAATTGACGTTTTCCTTCTTTTGCATAAACTTTGTGTATATATTCCCCGATTTTTTGCGAACCGGCGATATAAAGTTTAAATCCGCCTCGTTGCCAGAGCAAAAACTTGATAATTCTCTCGATATAATCTAAATTTTGCTCTGCTTGAGGGTGGCTTTCGGGTAGAATTTTCGTTTCAAAACGAGTAATATTTTGCCCGCTACGTTCCAACCCAATAATGAGTGGAAGGCCATTTTCTGCACATTGTGCCTGAAAAGCGCGGTTGGCTAAAATTGCAGGACAGTAGTCTGCATCGAGAGGCGGTTGGAATTTGGGGGAAATTAGATTAAGTTTCATTTAGTTTTTTCTGAAAAGTAGGGAGTAATCGTTGATAAACATGGATGCGGATGCGCCCAGAATACAGCCTTGTAGCTCTATTTTGCCAAGTTCTATGGTGGTGTTTTGGGAAAGTTTGTTGAAGGATATTTCACACATAGCATCTTGCACCGATTGAAGCCAAGCATCGCCAAAACGAATCGTTTCGCCGGTTATGACAATTTTTTGGATATTCAAAACGCCGACTAAGTTGGCGATAGATGCGCCCAAATAATGACCCGCTTCAAAAACGATTTCTTGCGCTAGGGCGTCTTTGGCGAGGAAAGCATCTTTAATGATTTCTAACGTAATTTTTTCGCTTTCTTTGGGCAAAATTGAGTTTTTGGCATCAGGAGCTAAATTTTTGGCGCGTTGAACAATGGCTCTGGTGCTGGCGAGGGTTTCGAGGCAACCACGTTTTCCGCAACGGCATAAAACACCATCTTTTTGAACAACAACATGGCCAATTTCGCCTGCGCCACCACCATCACCTTGAAAGAGTTTTCCGTCAATTAAAATGCCTGCACTTGTACCTTCCTTAACGTTGACAACAATCAGGTTTTCGTTTGCTTTATGCTCTTCGCCGTATACATATTCACCGATTGCGGCGGCTTGGCTATCGTTAAGAACAGAAACGGGGAGTTTGTAGCGAGTGCTTAATAAATTTGCCAGAGGAAAATTTTCCCAATTAAGATTGACAGCCTTGACGACAATTCCCTCTTTCAAATTCATTAGCCCCGGTGCCCCGACACCAATTCCGATAATCGGATTCCAGTTTGTAGCGAGAAGTTCGTCAAGTAGTTGATAAATCAAATTGATAGCTTCTTGCCCGTCTTTTTCTTTTGTGGGAATTTCTACTTTTTCTTTAATTTTTCCCCGTAAGTTGATAATTGCGCCGATAAATTTATCTTGTTCAAGATTTACCCCAATTAAATAGCGAGAATCTGCTACTAAACTTAATAAAACGGGGGCTTTTCCACCCTGCGATTCGCCTAAACCAACCTCTTTTACCAAACCTTCGTCTAATAAAGAAGAAACGATGTTCGAGACAGTCGTGCGCGTTAAGCCAGTAAGACGCGCAATCTCTGCGCGGCTGATTGTCTCGCGTGCAAAAATTCTTTTAAGCACTAAGTCTCTGTTATGTTCTTTTGTTTGTTGACGGGTAGCTTTTTGGGGAGACATTAGATTAGGATACCTCTTGAAGTAACTTTGTAAGGTCAATGGACTTACAAAGTAAGTTTACAGGAAGAGAAAAGAAAAGTCAATAGACTCTCTAATCTAATCCACGCGCCAGCATTGACCTTCCTCCTGTGGAAAAACTCAACGCTGGGTATTAATTTTCAA
>CAZERH010000456.1:0-1751 GCA_964515535.1 uncultured Anaerolineaceae bacterium | reverse complement strand
AGACAGTTTCAAGTTTAACTTACTCAAGCATTGCGCGCAACTCGCTTTAGGATGGGATGAGAATGATGTTCCAACCGAAGAGAAGTTGAAGGCGTAGGGGGTTAATTAGGCGAATATAGAACGCAGATAAAACGGATTTTCTATTTTCAAGAGTCGAATGATACAATTCACTCGGCTCTTTTCTTCATTCAATGATAGAATACGCCGCTCTACTCTGACTACTTGACCACTTAGACCAAAAGACCAACTAGACCAAAAGACAAACCCATGTTCATAGACCAAGCAGAAATCTACATTAGTTCAGGCAAAGGCGGGGATGGCATTATCCATTTTCGCCGTGAAAAATATGTCCCGCACGGCGGACCCGATGGTGGTGACGGTGGCAAAGGTGGCGATGTCATCTTTCAGGTCACATCCCACATCAACACCCTCGCCAACTTCCAACACAAACACCGCTATGCCGCCGATAACGGAAAACGCGGCGGACGCAATAACCGCTTCGGCAAATCCGCCGATGACCTCATCATCAAAGTCCCGGCAGGTACATTAATTTATGATGCCGACGCGGATGAACTTCTCGGCGACCTGACCGAAGAGGGACAGCAATTGGTCGTTTGTGAAGGAGGACGAGGAGGACGCGGCAACACACACTTCAAAAATTCCCGTCACCAAACGCCGCGTACCGCGGAAAAAGGCGAACCGCCCGTAGAAAAAAGCATTCGGCTGGAGTTGAAGTTAATTGCCGATATTGGCTTGGTCGGTGTCCCCAACGCCGGAAAATCGACACTACTCACATCCTTAACCAACGCGCGCCCCAAAATCGGTGCCTACCCCTTCACCACTCTTGTCCCCAACTTGGGTGTTGCTAAAATTGACGATTACGACAGCGTAGTCCTCGCCGATATTCCTGGATTAATAGAAGGTGCTTCCGAAGGCTTAGGCTTAGGGCACGAATTCCTGCGCCACGTTCAACGGACGCGCGTATTAATTCACCTGCTGGATGGCATGGGCGAAGACCCAATCGCCGATTTCAGTCAAATCAATGCAGAACTAGCCTTATTTGACCCCAAACTTGGCGAAAAACCGCAAATTATCGCTTTCAACAAAATGGATCAGCCGGAAGTTGCTGAACGTTGGGAAAAAGTTAAAACCGAACTCGAAGAGCGCGGCTACGAGATTATGGCTATCTCGGCTTTAGCCCGCACTGATATTCGCAAACTGCTGATGAAAGCCGTAGAAAAACTTTCGCAAATGCCCACCCTCGAAGAAGAAGCCCCGATGCCGGTTTATCGCGTAGAAACAGACCCGAATGAATTTGAAATCGCCCGCATCAACGATGGTGATTGGCTAGTTAGCGGGGAGGCAATTGAACGCGCCGCCACGATGACTTATTGGGAACATTTTGGCTCAATTCGCCGTTTTCAAAAAATCATGAAAACTTTAGGGATTTCCGAAGCACTTATCCAAGCCGGAATCAAGCTAGGCGATACGGTTTTTATTGGTGAATATGAGCTAGAGTGGCAAGAATAAGGCTGTTATAAATATCCCAAAATCAGAGTTAGGAATGAAAATTTAATAATTTGCACAAATAATTCACCACAGAGTACACGGAGCGCACAGAGTTTGAGAGAAAAAACGAGAAGAACTCTGTGGTCTTTGTGCTCTTTGTGGTAAAAAAGGGCACAAAATCTTGCAAGTTATTTAATTCTCGCTCCTTACCAAAGACACCGAGTATTTTGAAAATACTCGGT
>CAZERH010000455.1:0-1753 GCA_964515535.1 uncultured Anaerolineaceae bacterium | reverse complement strand
GACCTTTCGCATTATGTGGCGGAAATTGCGAACCAACCCCAAAACGCGTACGCGCCTTTTGTGGGCAAAAAGGCATTTGCCCATAAGGGCGGCATCCACGTTGCGGCGATTTTGAAGAACGAAGATTCTTATCAGCATATCAACCCCGCGTTGGTGGGGAATAAACGCCGCACGCTAGTTTCCGAACTTTCGGGGCGCGGCAATATCGTGGATAAAGCCAGCGAATTTGGGATGCAGGTCAGCAAAGAAAAAGCTCGCGAGGTTGTTTCGCAAATTAAAGAACTCGAAGCGCAGGGTTTTACTTTTGAAGGTGCGGGCGCATCAGCGCATTTGTTGATGCAACGGATGGAAGAGAACTACAAACCGCCCTTTGAATTGATCGATTTTACGGTTGTAGTTGAGCATCGCAAGGGATTGGGCGTTTTCGCCGAAGCCACCGTCAAAGTGGATGTGGATGGCGAGACCATTCACACCGCCGCCGAGGGAAACGGTCCCGTGAACGCTCTCAACAAAGCCCTCCGCAAAGCCCTCGCTGATTCTTACCCGCAACTTTCCGAAATCCATCTTTCGGATTATAAAGTCCGCATTTTGGACAGTGACAACGGCACCGAAGCGAAAGTGCGCGTCCTCATCGACACCAAAAACGGCAACCACACGCGCTGGTCTACGGTTGGGGCGAGTGCTAATATCATCGAAGCCAGTTGGCGTGCGCTGGCAGATAGCATGGAATACGCTTTACAGAAATAAACTCACGCAAAAACGCAAAGACGCTAAGAAAAAAAGCTTTAAAAACTTTGCGCCTTTGCGACTTCGCGTGAGATAAAAAAGGAGCAAGGATGAAAGCAAAAATTACCCTCTTACCCGGCGATGGGATTGGTCCCGAAGTAATCGCCTCAGCACAAAAAGTTTTAGAGCGGATTGGTGAAAAGTTTGACCGCCAATTTGAGATGGAATCGCATCACATCGGCGGGATTGCCATAGACGAGACCGGCGTACCGCTCCCCGACCCGACACTTGAGAGCTGTAAAAAAGCGGATGCGGTTCTCTTGGGCGCGGTCGGCGGTCCCAAATGGGACGACCCCAACGCCTCCGTGCGTCCCGAACAGGGATTGCTCGGTTTACGCAAAGAATTGGGCTTATTTGCCAATTTGCGCCCCGTTCAACCGCATCCGCAATTGATGGGTGCCTCGCCGCTCAAAGAATCCTATCTCGAGGGGACGGATATTCTCATCTTGCGCGAATTAACGGGCGGAATCTATTTCGGCTCGCCGCGCGAGAAACGCGTCAACGTGAATGGTGAAGAAGAAGCCCTTGATACAATGATTTACAGCGAAAGCGAAGTTGTCCGCATCGCCAAACTCGCTTTTGAAGTCGCTCAGAAACGCCGCAAAAAAGTGACTTCCGTAGATAAAGCCAATGTGCTTGAATCCTCCCGCTTATGGCGCAAAACGGTCGCCAAAGTGGCGCAGAATTATCCCGATGTGGAGTTAGAAAATCTGCTCATCGACGCGGCGACCATGCACCTCCTCTCCCGTCCGCGCGATTTTGACGTGATGGTCACGATGAACCTTTTCGGCGACATAATCACCGATGAATCATCCATGCTGACCGGCTCAATGGGCAATATGCCCTCCGCCGCACTCGGCGAAGACCTGAACAACTTTGGCAAACCGCGCGGCATGTACGAACCGATCCATGGCTCCGCACCCGATATTGCCGGAAAAGGCATCGCCAATCCTATCGGCACGATTCT
>CAZERH010000454.1:0-1773 GCA_964515535.1 uncultured Anaerolineaceae bacterium | reverse complement strand
TCGTTTGAACTCATTTCGCTAACTTTGCCATAAGAAGAGCTTTTCGTTTTTTTTTACAAACCACCGAAAATAGATGCCATATTTCGAATTGCTGTATACTTATACAAACCATACTGTCAAGCGAGGTACTATATTATGAATCTCCCCCACACCCTTCTCTCCCCTGAAATTACCCGCGCTCTCGAGCTATCTCTTCCAATCGTTGCGCTAGAATCAACTGTCATCACGCACGGATTGCCCATCCCGCAGAATATAGAATTAGCGCGCGATATGGAAGCGATAGTCCGTAAGCAGGGAGTTGTTCCGGCTACAGTTGCTCTCTTGGACGGACAAATTCGTGTTGGCATTAACGATGAAGAATTAAAACGGCTGGCAAATGCCAAGGACCCCGCCAAGGTCTCGCGGCGGGATTTTGCTAAGGCTATCGTCAAAAAGCTAAATGGTGGCACAACTGTTGCGGGAACGATGCTCTCCAGCACACAAGTTGGGATTCGCACATTCGCTACAGGCGGCATCGGTGGTGTTCATCGCGAAGGACACATGGATATATCCACCGATTTACAAGCCCTTGCCGACACGCCCATGATTATAATTTGCGCGGGCGCAAAATCCATTCTAGATTTGCCCGCAACAATGGAATATCTTGAAACGATGGCTGTGCCGGTGGTCGGCTATCAGACGGATGAATTCCCCGCATTCTTCTCACGAAAAAGCGGATTGAATGTTAGCGTTCGTTTGGATTCTCCCAAAGAAATCGTGGCTTTTGCCAAGGCGCATTGGGTGTTGGGCTTAAAAAGCGCAATTTTGGTGACAAATCCTATCCCTGAAGAATACTCGCTAGATGATAATTTTATCAATCCCATCATTAAGCAGGCTTCGCAAGACGCACAGAATAAAGGAATTCACGGACAAGCACTAACACCCTTTTTATTAGCCCGAATCAATAAATTAAGCGAAGGGCGTTCTTTGCGCTCGAATTTGGTTTTACTGCATAATAATGCCACTTTGGCGGCGCAAATAGCCAAAGCTTTGTCGGATGGAACTGGGCGTAAAAATATCTAGGCATGTAAGATAAAACGGATAAGAAACGTCATAGTATGGTAGGATATTTCTATCCTAACCGTCTAATGAAGGAGGACGATTTGAAACGATCCGTTTTTTTGACCTTAGGCTTGCTGGGCGTTTTTCTACTTTCCGCCTGCGCCCCAACCACACCGGCTCCAAGCGAAGTGAGTGATGAAGCTCCAGTCGCCATCCCTACTAACGCAGAAGAAACAACTATTATCACAATTCCCACTTCGCGTGGAGATCAACTTCAAGCGACTGATCCCGCTACTGTCAACATCGCCAGTGGAGAACCGCAATTGATTGAGTTCTTTGCCTTTTGGTGAGGAACTTGCCGATCTATGGCACCCGTGGTACACGGGTTAGAAGCAAAGTATTTTGAAAAAATCGCTTTCTCTTTTTTAGATATTGATGACGCACAAAACGCTGACCTAATGAAGCAATTTGGTTTTCGTTATCAACCCATGTTCATCCTTCTGGATGGCAACGGAGAAACCGTTAAAACTTGGGCTGGCGCGGTATCCGCCGCTGATTTTGAAGCTGAGTTTGAAAAGATAACAAACTAAGTTTTTTTTCAGAAAAGAAAAGGGTAGTGGTAAATTTTAACTGATAATTTTTTCCATCCATAGCTCCCTGCGCCGTCCTCGGCACAAGCTTCTCATAAACACGCCGCCGAGGACGGCGGCTAGAGCGGGTGAAATTTTAAAT
>CAZERH010000453.1:0-1785 GCA_964515535.1 uncultured Anaerolineaceae bacterium | reverse complement strand
TGCGCAATATATTCTTTTAAAATATCGTTTTGGGTGGTGCCGCGTAATTGCGCCCGTTTGACCCCCGTTTTCTCTGCCGCTGTAATATACATCGCCCAAATAATGGACGCGGGCGAGTTAATTGTCATACTGGTTGAAACTTTGTCAAGCGGAATCCCATCCAGCAGAATCTCCATATCGCGCAGAGATGAAATCCCCACGCCGCATTTGCCGAATTCGCCGAGGGCTTCGGGGGCATCACTATCGTATCCCATCAACGTCGGCAAATCGAAGGCAACCGAGAGTCCCGTTTGCCCCTCGCCGAGCAGATACTTGAAGCGGGCGTTCGTTTCCTCCGCGGTGCCAAATCCCGCAAACATGCGCATTGTCCAGAGTCTGCCGCGGTGCATGGTGGGGTGAACGCCCCGCGTAAAGGGGAATTCGCCGGGCAAGCCCAAATCACGCGCGTAATCGAAATCAGGGATGCTGACGGGCGTATACAGCCGCTTGATCTCCTCCGAAGATGTCGTTATGAAGCTGTCCTGTCTCTCCGGAAATCTCTTCGTTGTTTTTGCCAGAGTCCCCTCTTCCCATTTGCTAACGCTTTCTTCAAGTTGCGATAATTTGTTTTTATCAAACATTTGAACTCCTTTGGGCTTGGCTGGTATACTACTGCTTATTTTACCTCAGGAGAAAAACATGGCACACTACAAACTTGCATTTCTTGGCTTTGGCAATGTCGGGCGCGCTTTGGCTCAATTGCTCATTCGCAAAAAAGCAGAACTCAGAGAAAAACATGACATCACTTTTTCTGTAACCGGCATCGCAACCAGTCGGCACGGCACGCTTGTCAACCATACTGGCATCGATTTATTCGGTGCGCTTGAGCTTGTGCGCTCTTCTCAATCGCTCTCTTTGCTCACTTCTGAATTGATCGAAGATTCTTTTGACTTTATCAAAAAATGCAAAGCGGATGTGCTTTTTGAGAACACCTCCGTCAACCACGAGACAGGGCAACCCGCCCTCGACCATATCAAAACCGCGCTGGGATTGGGGATGCACGTCTGCACCGCAAATAAGGGTCCCGTTGTTCATGCCTACAAAGAATTACAGGATTTAGCGGATGCAAATGGCGTGCGCTTTTACCATGAATCTACCGTTATGGACGGCGCACCTATCTTTTCGCTTTTCCGAGAATCCATCCCTGCCTCTAACTTGCTCTCGTTTAAGGGCGTTTTGAACTCGACGACAAACTTGATTTTGTCCCGTCTCGAACGGGGTGACAGCTTCGAGCAAGCCCTCACCTATTGTCAACAAGTCGGCATCGCCGAAACCGACCCCAGCGGAGATATAGACGGCTGGGACGCGGCAATAAAAGTTTCTGCTTTGGTGACAGTCTTAATGGGCATCCCCCTCAAACCGCAAGATATAGATCGAGAAGGTATTCGCAATATCACCCCCGAACTGGTCGCCGATGCTCTCAAAGAAGGCAAACGCTATAAACTGATTTGCTCCGCCAAGCGAGAAGGCGACACAATCATCTCTGCCCGTGTTGCCCCCGAACTGATTCCCAGTACCTCCCCGATTTATAGTGTAGAGGGAACATCTTCGATAGTCGAATTTAAAACGGATGTCTTAGGCGATCTCTCGATTGTAGAAAAAGACCCCGGACCGCATACTACAGCCTATGGGCTACTGGCTGATTTTGTGAATGCGGTGAAGTAATAGAACGCGGATTTTGCGCCTCCATCAAAAGTGTAGCATAAATAACTATCAGTCAAAATTTAGCACTACCCTTTTGCTTAG
>CAZERH010000452.1:0-1789 GCA_964515535.1 uncultured Anaerolineaceae bacterium | reverse complement strand
AAATCTACATCTGTGCCAAAGTCAACATTTACCGTTAAACGCCCTAAAAAACAACTCGCTTAAAGCCCTAAGTTCAGGTAGAATGAAAATATAATTGCATTGGACGGGAATAGAAAAAAGCCTTTCCCTTCGATATTTGTGCAAAAAGGAAAATATCATGACTCTAAATTCAGACTCTTCCGCAAGCGACACCATAGATGCCTACCGCAAGCGACAACAGCGCGGTCCTGTTATCATTTGGGGAATCGCGGCGTTGCTCGTCATCGTTGGAATCATCATCCTTATTGTCTGGCTGACCGGAGATAATAAACCGACAATAGCATTTCTCTCTACCGATACACCAACGCCAACCCTCACATCAACGGCTACGCTTACCTCAACGCCAACATTAACGCCTACGTTAACATCTACTCCAACCCAAACATTAACCCCCGTACCGCCAACTCCCTCCGCCCCATTTACCTATACGGTGGAAGAAGGGGATACATTTGTTGCCATTGTCGAAAAATTTAAGCTAGGTGAAGATGGCGTTTTGCTACTCTTGGCTTTAAATCCTGATCCCGCAACGCGTGGATTTGTCTACGTTGGCGAAGAAATTTTGGTTCCCAATCCCGATATGGAACTCCCCACTTCTACACCTGTCCCTGTAGATTTACCCAAAGGAACAGAACTTGAATACACCATTCGCCCGGGCGATACCATTGCCGCCATCGCCATCAAATTCCGCAGTACCTCAGAAGCTATCCTTGAATTAAATGAAATTGAGAACGCAAACGCCATTCAAGCCGGACAAATCATCCTCATCCCCGCCAACCTCGTTACAGCAGAGCCAACTCGCCTCGCACCAACTGCTCCCGCAAACGTGACCCCCTCTCCCACCGCGCCCTCTTCCAGCGGAACACCCATTGGCGGAGCCTGCAACTATGAAACGAACGAAGACTATATCGCCCAAATTTTTGAATTAATCAATAATGAACGCGTTACACAAGGGCTATCCCCAGTGGCAGAAAACGAGAAATTGAGTGCCGCCGCCCTCGTCCACGCTTTGGATATGGCTTGCAACTCCTTCTTCGAAGAAGATGGCTCGGATGATTTAACACCGGAGGAACGTGTCGAAGCACAAGGATATACAGCCTCATTGGTTTTGCAAGAGATTCACGCTCAACCCCCGGAATATGGTGGTGACGGGCAAGCGGCTTTCGAAGCATGGATGGGTGGAACAACAATACTCAACCCCACCGTGACCGAAATCGGCATTGCCTACGCATACTCGTCAGAAAGTGCCTTTGGTGGCTACTTCACCCTTATCCTTGCCGCCCCCGTGCCGTAAAATCTCATTAAATCTACTCGCAGTATTCCGTATTGGGAGTAGATATTTCTGTTTCCCCCCTTAAGCCAAAAAGCCCTCATTTTGAGGGCTTTTTCTGTGAGCGCGGTGAGACTCGAACTCACAACCAATGGCTTAAAAGGCCACTGCTCTGCCGGATTGAGCTACGCGCCCAGAGCAAAGGGCATTTTATCACGCTCTTTTTTTTACGTCAAACTAATTTCTAAGAATACAGCAATTCTAAATATCGCATCTACTCGTCAAGATGCACCGTATGGGCGTGAACGCACCGATATAAAGCCCGCCAATGCGGATGCGGACTAAAAAATTCCTCACCTAATTTTAGTATACGCTCACAATTTCCTAATCACCTAATCACCTAATCCCTGATTCCAGATATCTAGTGCATAATCAAGAAGATAGTTTGGAGATGTGGAAAAAAAATCAAATGAGAGCAAAACG
>CAZERH010000451.1:0-1797 GCA_964515535.1 uncultured Anaerolineaceae bacterium | reverse complement strand
TCCCCTTCACTTCTGGTATAATTCGCTCCGCTAAATGACTGGTCCTGTCTCGCGGTTTAGGCTGTGGGCATGGAGACCTGCAAAAAATCTATAAAGGAGCATACGTCATGTCTATTTCTAAAGAAGCAAAAGCAAAAGTTATTGAAGATTTTCGAAGAGATGAGAAGGATACCGGTTCGCCGGAGGTTCAAATTGCGATTTTGACCAAACGCATTCTCACGCTTACCGAGCATCTGCGTGCTAACAAGCACGATGAATCTTGCAGACGCGGTTTGTTGAAGATGGTTGGTCGCCGCCGCCGATTATTGGCTTATATGAGACGCAAAGATTACGCTCGTTATCTTTCGTTGACCGATGAACTGAAATTACGCCGCAAGTAAATTCAAATTGTTTGACCGAGTAGATGGTCTTGCCATCTACTCTTTTTATATAGGCAGAATGGTCTGCCACAAGTGTTCCGTCTGTTAGGAATTGAAAGGTGTTGATAAATAAGTGAGTAATTTTCAAACTGCTCACTACAAAGACACGAAGGACACAGAGTTTTTTTGTGTTCACAAAGAAAAACTTAGTGAACTTTACGCCTTCGTGGTAGATTTTTTATCACTAGCTTTCAGTCCCTAATCAGGCGGGAAAAGGAAAATTAAATGAAACCCGAAGTAAAACAATATACCGCCGAGGTTGGCGGTCGCACTGTCACATTTGAGACAGGAAAACTTGCTCACCAAGCTGGTGGAGCCGTGACTGTACAACTCGAAGACGCAATGGTCTTCTGTGCCGCAACCATGAGCAAAAATGCTCGTGATGTCAATTTCTTGCCGATGAGCGTCAATTATGAAGAACGCATGTACGCTGGCGGCAAAATCCCCGGTTCTTTCTTCCGCCGTGAAGGTCGCCCGCATACAGACGCAATTCTCACTTCACGCCTCACCGATCGCCCCCTGCGTCCCCTCTTCCCCGAAGGAATGCGAAACGATATTCAGGTACTAATTTATTCGCTTTCTGCGGATGATAACCCCCTTGATATTTTAGCAATCAACTCCGCTTCTGCGGCAGTTAGCATCTCCAACATCCCCTGGGATGGACCTGTGGGCGCGGTACGCATTGGACGCATTGGCGATGACTTCATCATCAACCCGACCTATGCACAACTCGAAGAATCCTCCCTGGATTTACGCTTGGCAGGCACCAAAGAAGCTATTTTGATGGTGGAAGCGGGCGCGGATGAAATCCCCGAAGATATTATGGTCGAAGCCCTTGCCTTAGGACACGAATCCATTCAACCTATTATTGAAGCCATCTCCACAATGGCGGCTGAAATCGGCAAAGAAAAAGATGAACCAATTCTAGACAAAGCCGATGAAGCACTGGTGCAAAAAGTTTTCAATTACGCCAGCGCAGAACTGACCGATTTGGTCTCAAAGCCGCTTGATAAAGCCGCCTTTTACGGTAGCATTGACGATTTAAAAGCCAAAACCGTTGAAGCCATGCTTGCTGAAGATGAAGAACTTTCCACCAGCGACATCAAAGAAGCCTTTGGCGCGGCAGAAAAGAAAATTATCCGCGAGCGTATGCTCAGTACGGGCATTCGGATTGATGGACGCGGTCCTAAAGACGTGCGCCCCATCTGGTGCGAAGTAAGCTATAGCCCCCGAGCACATGGTTCTGCCATTTTCACCCGCGGTGAAACTCAAGCTCTCTCTATCGCCACCCTCGGCACCCTGCGCGACTCTCAAATGCTCGATGGCTTGGATCCCAAAAAAGAAGCCCGCTACATGCACCACTACAACTTCCCGCCCT
>CAZERH010000450.1:0-1801 GCA_964515535.1 uncultured Anaerolineaceae bacterium | reverse complement strand
GACCGGCTGATTTCCCCCCACGCGTAAAAGGTTGAAAGCCTTTTATAAATCAATCCGCATCTTATAAAAACGCCCTTAACTCTGTAAACGAAGTTATTCTCGTACAATCCGCATCTGGGAAAACACCTCTTGGATCGTATAAAACAGGCGTAATTCCCGCGTTGCGTGCGCCTATCACGTCCGAAAAATAATTATCACCAATATAAACCGTTTCTTTGGGAGAGAGATTAAAACGCGCAAGTATAGGCGCGAAAACTTTGGGGTCAGGTTTCCATACGCCAACTTCCCCCGCGGCAATTACTGCATCAAAATATCCTTCAAGGGATAATTCCTCGATAATATCCATAAAAGAATTTCGGCGATTAGAAAGCACCGCCAAAGTGAATCCCATTTTGCGGAGTTCCGGTAAAAGCTGATATAGCTCCGGCGGAGTCCAATTTTTGGGGACATACTCATTCGCAAAATACACCTCTAGCATTGGCTGATATTTTTTAATCTCTTTCGGTGTCGCACCCATTTTTTTTAGGCGCATAACGGCATAATTTCTCCAAAATGCCTCATTATCAACATCAAATTTAGCCAAATCTCGTAGCAATTCAGGAGAGCGCGCCCAATAATAATGTTCCCAATATGCTACCTCTCTGTTTTTTTTATCGCTAATCGAAAGCCCGTATTTCGCCAACTCTTTTCTATAAACATCCGCGCCAAGTGGAACGGTGTGGCGCAAAGTGCCATCCAAATCAAAAAAAATAGCCTTATAACCGTTTTTAGAAAGAGACATCTAGCCCCCGATTTCACTCATCGTACGGTTTACGGGAATGGTACCTTCCTGCAAACCGTGTCCCCACGGCTTCTCCCAAATGGCAGACAAAATGAGAGTTCTTAATTCATCAAGACTAGCACCCGCGCGTAAGGGTGTGAGCAAATCGATTTCTTTTTCGCGTAGCAAACATAAGCGCAGAATACCATCGGCTGTGAGTCGCGCTCGCGTGCAAGATGCACAAAAAGGTGAGGTAACAGAGGCGATGAATCCGATATCTCCCACGCCATCCTTAATCCTGAACAAGCGTGCCTCCCCATCCAATTTGCCATTGTTGACGATTTCCAGCGCACCGAACGCGTCCTCAACTTGTTTCTGCACCTGAGCCGCGGTGACAGTTTGCGCCAGTTGAAATTCCGTCACCCCCGCGAAAGGCATCATCTCTATAAAGCGAACTTGCCACGGATGCTCACGCGTTAACCCCGCGAGGGGAACCGCATCGCTTTCGTTATAGCCGGTCACGATGACGGCATTGAGCTTAATTGGGGTTAAACCGGCACTCTCCGCGGCATCAATCCCTTCTAAAACTTCATTTATTTTGCCCCAGCGTGTTAGCCTTTTGAACTTTTCAGTATCCAGCGTATCTATGCTGATATTGACGCGCTCAAGCCCCGCGTCTGCTAAAGGCTGTGCTAATCGAGAGAGAAGCAAGCCGTTCGTTGTCATCGAAACGGATTTGATTCCTTCGGTAGCTGAGATGCCGCGCACAATGTTGACCACATTTTTGCGGAGCGTAGGCTCACCGCCCGTCAAGCGGATTTTATCAATCCCCAATTTAGCAAAAAGGCGGGTGAGTATTAAAATCTCATCGTCTTGCATTAATTCCGCATTGGGTCTAAAGGTCATATCTTCGGGCATGCAGTAAACACAGCGCAAGTTGCAATGATCAGTCAAACTGATACGTAGGTAGTGGATATTTCTTCCGAAACGGTCTTTTGCCATAGTTCCTCGTATAATAATAAAGTGGCATGATTATACCCA
>CAZERH010000449.1:0-1810 GCA_964515535.1 uncultured Anaerolineaceae bacterium | reverse complement strand
CCCTTAGCCACTCCCTGACATTTCAAATGTGCACATTGAGCTAGACTTATTCCATCTTCACCTGTATAATGAACGCATTCACTGAGCACGCTCACCTAAATAAAAACAATGACAAACACCAAACCCATCCGAAGGGAAGAACAAAAGAAAAACACCCGTAAACATATCCTTGAGATTGCAAAGGAGCTTTTCGCAACTCAGGGTTTTGACAAAACAACCACCCGTGATATTGCCCGTGAAGCAAATGTTGCTGTAGGGACTGTTTTTCTTCACTTTCCCGATAAATCATCCTTATTAGCGGCGACCTTATATGAGGGAATAGAAGGGGTCTTGGAAAATGCTTATACAACTTTGCCCACTCAAGGTTCACTCAAAGAGAAATTATTGTTTTTAGCCAAAGCCCTCTACGCACATAATTTTCAAAACCCCGCATTAACAACAATCCTCCTCAAAGAAACCCTTTTTATGGAAGGAGAGTGGGGCGAAGCCTTTCAACAACAATCCATGCGTTTTATTGCGAAGATAATAGAACTCCTCGAAGAAGCACAAGATCGTAACGAATTAAAAACAAATGCCAATTGCCCATTAATCGCGATGGCTTTCTTCTCCAATTATTTTATATTACTAATTAATGCCCTCCGCGAAAAAGACCCGAATACAAATACACAAACAATGCTCCTATCTCAGCTAGCAGACTTAATTCTTACCCCGGTGCTCAACTAAAAAATGCTAAAAATACTCCTTCAATCGCTCCTCTTGGCTTCAACGGGACTCCTCTCAGTCGGCTCAATTACGATAGTCATCTTGTTATTAATCTCCAAGCGTGGCTGGCGCAATGGGCTGGGATATGCGCTCGGCTATACCACCGCCTACTCAATTATCGGAGTTTTGGTTGTTCTTTGGGGCTATCGCGCCACAGAAAAGGGGACAAGCGAATCGAGCACCTTCTTTCCCGTTTTTTTGATGTTTTTCGGCACCTTACTTCTCTGGCTTGCGTTCAAAAATTGGCGTAAACCGGCGTCGGTTGAGGAAGAAGAGCCACGCTTCTTCTCCATGATGGATAAAATCACGCCCCCAAAAGCCTTCGGATTTGGCGCGATGGTTACAGTCATTAATTTCAAAAATCTAGCACTTTTTATGTCTGCTTTATCCGTTGTGATTTTGAGCGACCTCGTCTTAACCGAAAAAATCATCATCACCTTGCTCGTTGCGCTGGTTTTCTGCTTATCGGTCATTATCCCCGTTCTGATATACCTTTTATTTCCCAAACACGCCACTGAATTACTCAACGCGATTAAAGATAGAATCAATACATATCGCCGCCCAATCGGCATTGGGATTCCCCTCTTTTTTGGATTGATCTTTTTGATCAAGGGAATCTCGGCATTTTTATAAGATGCGCTATCCCCTCTCTTGGATTAGACGCGCCGCGCGTGACCTGCACTTGCCACCCTTTAATCAGCTTTTTCTTGTCCCCAAACATTTTCTACCCAATGAAACCCGAAAAAGGAAACTAAATGACCGTTTTATTCTTCAACCAAATCAACGCCACAGATATTGAGAAAGCGGGTGGAAAAGGGGCTAATTTAGGGGAAATGACACAAGCCGATTTTCCCGTCCCAAAAGGATTCTGCATCACAACAGAGGGCTACCAAAAAATTATCAACGCCGAAGATTTATATCCGCAAATTGAGATTTTACTGATTACCTCATCCAACTCTCTTGCTGAAAACGCAAAGAAAATTCAACAATTAATAGTAGATATTCCTATGCCCGAAGATTTGGCAAAAGAGATTCGCCATGCCTACAG
>CAZERH010000448.1:0-1812 GCA_964515535.1 uncultured Anaerolineaceae bacterium | reverse complement strand
CATCTTTCCCCCTATTATAGCATAGTGCCTTACCGGGGATTTTACGCCGAATCTGCGACGGTTAATTGCCAGGATTTATCCGCCCGTTATATAGAAATAAGGAACGATTTGCACGCGCGTTCCCCCTCCGCAAGCACCGTGCGGGACGGTATTAATCCTGACAGAACCGAAAGAGGTATAATTCTCACTATGAATACGTTAAAGGAAAAATATCTCCGCAAATTCATTGCCTTGCCGCAAGATCACGGCTCATGGGTTTTTATTTTGATGCCCCTTTTTATCGGTTTTTTCGCGGGGGAAAACTTTTCTATCGTCTCTGTCTATCTGATTATCGCGGCATTGGCGGCTTTCTTCCTCCGTCAGCCGGTGACAATCGCGGTGAAGGCTTACGCAGGTAGACGCTCACGCGCGGATTTGCCGGCAGCGCGTTTTTGGATCGTGGTCTACGGCTCGATCGCGTTAATCATGCTGGTTGGCTTGACCTTGCGCGGCTTCGCGGATGTGCTTTATCTTGCCCTTCCCGGCATTGCTATTTTTACTTGGCATCTTTACCTTGTTCATCATCGAGATGAGCGTAAGCAAGCGGGGCTGGAGGTGGTCGCGAGTGGAGCCTTAGCTCTTGCCGCCCCCGCCGCGTTGTGGGTCTCCAATGGCGGGTACGATGCTCAAGGATGGGTATTGTGGTTATTGGTCTGGTTTCAATCAGCGGCATCCATTATCCACGCATATATGCGGCTCGATCACCGCAAGCAAGCCCAAATCCCCGCGCGTGCCGAAAAAATCCGCTTGGGGAGACGCGCCTTGATGTATACATCTTTTAACTTTGTGACTACCCTTGTGCTTGGCGTAATCGGGTGGTTGCCGCGCTATATCTTTATCCCCTTTTTACTTCAATTTTCTGAAACTCTGTGGTGGGCGTTTAATCCTGCCATCAAAGCAAAACCGACTTCGGTTGGGTTTAGGCAATTGGCGATAAGCACGCTCTTTACTATTTTATTTATTATTTTCTGGGAGATTTAAAATGTCTGAAATGACTTGGGAATTACTGACAAAAGTTTATGACCGCATTGAAGCGGAGATGATAAAATCGGCTCTCGAAGCCTTAGAAATTTCAGCGGAGTTGGCGCAAGAAAGCGTGGGGGGAACGATCCCCGTTAGCTTCGGGAAATTTGCCGAAGTACAGATATTTGTGCCTAAAGATAAATTGGGGGAAGCCCAAGAGTGGCTCAAAAGTTACGATGAAAAAGCCTGAAATTTTGCGCAGTTTCTAGCAAAAAAACATCTTGGACGACAATGCCAAATATAGACCAAGAGTCTCACTTTGAGATTTTAGACCATTTTGAACGCTTTCATCAAAAAAACGAGATGTTCCGCCGCTCGATATGGGATGAACGTATTCGCAACAAAAAGACAGAACGTTTTTACGCGTCTCACGGCACAGTTAATGAGTGGCACAATCGGGCGGGGTTTAAGCAAAAAGATTATGCTTTGCGCAACGCGTCTTGGCATATCAGCGATATTTTATCCACAGTGCATGACGATAAAGATCGGCGTGAGGGATTTACAGACCTCTTTACCTTGCAAGAAGATGTGGCTCTCGAAAAAGCGGATTTGGGGTCTCCTGCCCAAAGTGCGAAAAGAATTAAGCAAGTTGCAAAACTTTTCGGTGCAGGAATGGTGGGCATTACCGGATACGATGAGCGTTGGCAATATAAAACTCGTTTCAACGATGTGGAAGGGAGAGAAAAACCGGCAGAAATCACGCCGGAGATGGGGCTGAAGCATGTCATCGTAATCGCTGTGCCGATGGAT
>CAZERH010000447.1:0-1816 GCA_964515535.1 uncultured Anaerolineaceae bacterium | reverse complement strand
GCGCGGATAGAAAGGGTCCCACCGCCGTTATCAAATCGGTCGGCAAGATGGATCATATCCGCACCGGCGGGACTCTGCTTAACCAAAAACTCACACCGAATTTGCTAGACGATGAAGCTGGTGTACAAAAATTCGTCCATCTCGTGCGCTCCTATTTCAACATGGACGGACACCATATCCAATTCAACGTGGTGACGCGCGAGACTCTGCTCAAAGCGAAGGCAAATCCCGAAGCCTACCGCGATTTAATTGTTCGAGTTGCGGGGTATAGCGATTATTTTTGCGATTTGAGCGAAGCCCTGCAAGACGAGATTATCGGAAGAACGGAGCACAAGGGGTTTTGAGAACGATATTCGAGTATCAAATTTCATAAACTAACAAATTTGCAAGAAAGGCAATCTTTTTCCTTAAAAGTCAGAGATTGCCTTTCTTTTTCCGTTGACGCTATTCTAAAAGCGAGTATAATCACGGGTCGGTAAACTTATAGATAGACCTAGTGAAAAGGAGTAGGCTTATGGCTGAAAACGAGAAAACGCAAGCCAACGCGTTGGAAACAAAACAAAAAATAAAAGGAACAATTACCAAAATTACAATCGGTGGCGCAATTGTAGATTTAGGTGCAGACCAATTACCGGGAGTACTTCATATCTCCCAGTTGCAAAAAGACCATCTGACCAAAGTGGAAGATGCCGTTGAGGTCGGACAAGAAGTAGAATTATGGGTACGTCGAGCGAAAAAAGATCGCATCGAATTGACGATGATTGAACCTTTGGCATTAGAATGGCGCGAAATGAAACCCGATATGACCGTAAAAGGCAAAATCGAACGCTTAGAAACTTACGGTGCTTTCGTTGACATCGGTGCAGAACGCCCCGGTTTAGTACACGTCAGCGAAATTGCACACGGTTATATCAAAGATCCTTCCCAAGTTGTCAAAGTCGGCGATGAAGTTGATGTGATGATTCTTGAAGTCAACCGCCGTAAGAAACAAATCCGTCTGAGCATGAAGGCAACCCTCCCGGAACCAGCAGAAAGTGCCGACAAACCCAGACGTGGACGTGGCGGTAAGAAACGCGGCAGTAAGAGAAGTGTTGAAGCGATGATGGCTGAAATTGATGGCGATGAACCAAAAGCTCCTGAGCATACCGCAATGGAAATGGCTTGGCAGGCGGCTCTTGATCGTGCTGATAGCTCTAATGGCAAAACAAAAGAAGAAAAGAATGCGAAGAAAGATGATGTACAAGACGAACTTCTTTCCCGCACATTGAAAGAACGAAAATAAGTAGAAGCCTGCAAACGCAAATTGCAAACTTCAACATGTTTTTAAAAATAAAAACGCCGAACTTTATAAAAAGTTCGGCGTTTTTTCATACACACATGCCATCTAGCGTTACACTTCACGCAAATATTTTTCCTTATTCGCCCCACGCGCGGCTTTTCCGCTCGAAGTTTTCAAAATCCATTTTGGCGGTACAATTTTCACCTGTCGCAAAGCCACCGCAGAGTTCTTTGTGATATATTTGCGAACTTCATCCGCCAATTTAAAACCTTCCTCCTGCGAATTAACCTTCGCCTCAGCCACAATAATCACCTCTTCGGTACCCGCGCGCTCATCATAAACGCCAAATGCCACCGCGCGCCCGGCATGAATTCCCGGCACTTCATAAACCAATCGCTCTAAATCTTGGGGATAGATATTTTTCCCCCCCACAATAATCATCTCTTTTTTACGCCCGGAAACATACAACTCCCCATCCACGAGATAGCCATAATCCCCGGTCAGATACCACTCACCCAAGAACGCCTTTTGGGTAAT
>CAZERH010000446.1:0-1822 GCA_964515535.1 uncultured Anaerolineaceae bacterium | reverse complement strand
ACCGATTTTTTCTTGGATAGCGAGTGATTTTTTGAGATAGTCTAGCGCGGTCACATAATCGCCTTGGGCATAAAATATATTGCCGATACTTCCTTGTGTCGTCCCTTCGCCCGCTTTGTTACCGATTTCTTCTCTTATTGCGAGTGATTTTTTGAGATAGTCTCGTGCGGTCGTGTAATCGCCTTGGGCTGAATAGATTTGTGCGATATTGTTGATGGTCGTCTCTTCTCCCGCTTTGTCGCCGATTTCTTGCCTAATGGCGAGTGATTTTTTGAGATAGTCTAGTGCGGTTGCGTAATTGCCTTGGGCAAAATAGGTGTTGCCGATATTTCCAAAAGTAGCCCCTTCCCCCGCTTTATTGCCGATTTCTTCAAAAATTTGGAGGCTTTTTTGATATAGAGCCAAGCCTTTCGGTAAATCGCCCAAATATTTGCTTAACCAGCCTACACGAAGATAAAACCAAGCATTTTCTTTGTTTTCTTCTAATCCTAATTCGCTTGCTTTCAAGAAATCCTGCCAAGCGTGTTCCACATGTTGGTATAAAAGGGGCGTATATTTCACGCCTTTTTTGCTATTGCATTGATTCGCAAAGGCTTTTGCCCATGCCAACAAAAATTCATCTTCAGTATCCTGTAAACGCGCAAATTCTGCCATCAGGGGGTGCAGGCTTTCATCTTCGCGGAGCAGGGCGTAGGCTTTTAGGGTAAAAAGGCTCTCATAAAAATCATCTTCGCTTTCAAATTTCCCCGCCCAAACGATGCTTTGCAAAGGTAGGGGCAAATTTGGCGCAAAATAGCCCGCAATTTTGAAAATTTTCCGTGCGCCCTCTTCTTCCACCGCCTCCCACGAGAGCGCAAAAGTCTTCGCGATATTTTCTTCGTGTTCGGTCGGGTTGGGCAGGTTTTTCCCCTTCCGCCAATTATTTAGCGAGCGGTGCTTTAAATTCAAGTCCGCCAGATATTGCGCTAGGCTCACCCGCGTTTGGCGTTCTAAAAAGCGTCCCGCCAGCTCGAGGGCAAGGGGCAAATTGCCCAAGCGTTTCGCCAAATCCCGCGCTTCGGTTTCGCTCGCACGCTCCTCGTCAAGATAGTTCCGCAAAAACGCCAAACTCTCGGCGGGAGAAAACTCATCCAGCCGAATCGCCTCAATCGGCAGGCTCTTCACCCAATCCCGATAACGAGATGTGAGCAGGATTTGCCGATTCGCGCCGCGCAGGTGGGGAAGGATTGCTTGCGCTGATTCCACATTATCCACGATGAGCAAACGCGGACCCGGGGCTTGCCACACTTCGAGGGTCATTTGCGCTTGGGAGGCGATTTCTGCCCCCGCAAAATTCGGCAAATTCATCGCCGAGCCGCAGGTGGCAATGGCGGGGGAGAGGTCTTTGAAAGGATGCGCGCCGGTTGCATTGAGCCAATGCACGCCCGCAAAATGGTATCCGTAGCGAAAAGCAAATTCCACCGCCAATTGGGTTTTCCCAATCCCGCCCATCCCCGAAATGGCTTGCGTGATGAGAATATCTTTCTCGTCACCATTCCCCTCAAAAAAGGCTTTTTCTAATTGCGCTAAATAATTTACCCGTCCCGTAAAAATGCGATTGCGTGAGAAAGGCAAAAAAGAACCGTAGGGCAATTCGCCAGGACGGGCTTTTTTGTGTTTTTTTGCGGTTGGTGTAGAGAATGTTGAATAAAGAAACTCTTTGATTTCCGCCACATCTTTTCTTATATTTGTCGTATCGTCTTCAATCTTGAAAACCGTTTGCCCGATAACCGTTAGCGTATATTTTTTGAGCGGTAATAAAGCACGAAAAAGAGCCTCCTTA
>CAZERH010000445.1:0-1829 GCA_964515535.1 uncultured Anaerolineaceae bacterium | reverse complement strand
AAAAAATGAGAAGAACTCTGTGGTCTTTGTGTTTTCTGTGGTAAAAAGGGGCACAAAATCTTGCAGGCTATTTAATTCTCGCTCCTAAGTGCCTTGCGCCTTCCCATAATCACAAATTTCTAAAAGCGGACATTCCGCACAATTTGGCTTACGTGCTTTGCAAATCTCACGCCCCAAGCGGATGATATTTAAATGTGCCGCATAATAGGTTTCGGGTGGGAAAACCCCCTCAAGAAAAGGATGCGCCTTCTCTACAGAAATTTTTTCAGGGCGCAAACCAACGCGTCCCGTAATTCGATAAACGTGTGTATCTACGGGAAAAGCGGGCATTCCCAAAGAAAAGAGTAAAACAATGGCGGCTGTTTTAGGACCAACCCCCTTAAATTTTGTCAACCAAGCACGCGCCTCTTCAACGGGCATTTCCTTAAGAAAATCTAGCGATAACTCGCCTCGCTCTGCGCTAATTTGGCGCAAGGCATTTTGGATATTGGGTCCCTTTGTTTTTGCCAACCCCGCAACCCGCACGGCTGAAATTACCTCATCTGTTGGGGCATCGCGGACTTCTTCCCAAGTGGGGAATTCAGCACGCAGAGAGTTGAAGGCGCGGTCACGGTTTACATCGTTTGTGTTTTGCGAAAGAAAAGTTGAAACCAACTCATCAATCGCGGGCAAGGGGTTACGCCAAATCGGTTCACCGAATTTTTCCAGTAGCCTTTTATGCGTTTCTAATGCCTTTTTTTTCATAATCTTCTCAACTCGAAAATAGGGCGGCTTTCCCCCACCTTTATTTTTCGCCAATTATAAATCGGATTTATGGGACCAAACTCAGCTAGTTCCGCCAGTTCAGAGCCACTTAGGATCTTGAATTGGCGCAGGATTTCCAGCATAACCGCGGCGCGGACTTTTTCTGTTACATCCCCATCAGATATTTTGAGCGCGATGCCGACTCCATTTGGGCTTGCTTCCGTTAAATTGGGCATAATCCCCACAACTTGATATCCCTCTGCTCCCCCTTTAACCACCAGCTTGCCGCGCCCAACTTGCATGAGACGTGTGTCAAATCTCCCAAATCCGCTCACCATTTCGGGATGCGCCATCATTGCCGAGGTAATCGTTTGG
Organism: uncultured Anaerolineaceae bacterium; assembly: GCA_964515535.1. Taxonomy (GTDB): domain Bacteria; phylum Chloroflexota; class Anaerolineae; order Anaerolineales; family Villigracilaceae; genus Desulfolinea. Next base: position 710 of record CAZERH010000445.1, on the reverse strand, counting down.
CAGGCTTTTGCGCGTTTGGGGGGCAAATCGCGCGGGTCGCAGAGACGCGCAAATCCTAACGCTGTGTTGTAGAGGGGAATGGAGAAATTGGGCGCAGAACAACCGTCAATCCCTATATCAATTTTTTCGGGGCTAATCTGACAGATTTCTGAAAAAGTTTTGAGGATGTCTTTTTGGATGGGATGTTCAGGGGAGAGGTAATTATCGAGGTCTAATCCGCGTATTTTTGCGAAGGCGAGCATTCCGGTATGTTTGCCTGAGCAATTATGCCGAATAGAGGTTGGTTTTTCTCCCCGTGCAATTAACCTTTCGTTGGTTTCTTTATCCATGGGCGGATGTGAGCCGCATTGCAAAAGCTCTTCACTGATACCGGCTTTCGCTTGAATACTGCGCACCGCGTCTACGTGCATATCGGTTCCGGTGTGTGAGGCGCAGATTTGTGCTATTTGTTTTGGTGTCAAGCCCAAATCACGCGCGCCGCCTTGTTCGATTAGCGGCAGTGCCTGAAAGGGTTTCGCAGATGAGCGGAGAAAGGTATCCAGTTGGGGATTCCCAATCCAAGCAAGTAATTTGCCGGATGAATCGACAATAGCCGCGGACGCGTAGTGCAACGATTCGACTCTTGTGCCGCGCGTTCGTTCTAGGACGGGGGCGTAGTGAGAGCCTATTTTGGGTCTCCTTCTTTGAGGGCGAGGTCGCGTAGATAGTAC
>CAZERH010000444.1:0-1830 GCA_964515535.1 uncultured Anaerolineaceae bacterium | reverse complement strand
GGCTGAGCAATTATGAAAAACATAAAATTTGAGCAGAGAAAATTAAAACAAAAAAACCTGAGTTTGCACTCAGGTTTTTGATTTTAAACAAGAAGTGATTTTAGCAACTACAACCGCCGTTGCCGCCTCCGCAAGAATTTGCCTCTTCATCATGACCACAGCCACAACCGCCGCTCTGAGCATTAGGCGCATTGATGATAAAACCGGTCCCTTTTTGGGGATCATTTACAAAATCAATACTTGCGCCAAGTGCATAATCCAGTGATTGGTAATCAACAATAATTTTAACCCCTTCCACTTCAACAGTAGTATCCGTTTCTTTTATATTATCATCCAACGCCATCCCAAATTGTACCCCGCTACAACCGCTCCCTGAGACATAAATACGCAATCCATGCTCAGACCCCATATTTTTTTCATTTAAAATATCTTGCACCGCTTGAGCGGCTTCAGTCGAAATTGTAATTGCTTGCTCTTCTACTTCTTTTAACATAAATTGTGCTCCTAGTCTTCATATTCGGACAGATACTATCAGGATTGTCCCATGTTGTCAATTTGATTTTTCTTACCAGTGACATCCTTCGGCAGTATTTAATCCAGCCGAGAGACCTATTTTTTTATACATCGTCACACCGCTAAAGGGTTGCCCCAAAATACCATCGTGGATAGCCCAAGAACGGAGGCGGATGCTCTCCTTTGCCCCGGGCTGACGAAAAACAGAGTCACCATCTAAACTACGGGATACCTCCGATTCGCGCGTGAACTCATCTTGAATCCGCGTCATAAGCCTTTTGCCAGCCTGATACTTAAAACCATACCGCTCGAAGATGATTGCATTATGGTAATAAAGCGGTTCGGCGAAATACATATCATGCCCAAGCTCGGCAACAAAGTTTTCAAAAGCGTTTGTCGCGGCAGAGAAAATGCTAAGTCCACTACGAATTTGTCCGGGAGTCAAGCCAAACGCAAGCGCGTCCCGCTCCGCTGTGATATTGCGCTGAGATGTCCCAAACTTGGTCGCCTGTCCATCGGGCATCACGTCTACGTCAAAACGCGGCGCAGAGGGATCATTCAGAACATAAAGAAGAATATGAATTTGCCCGTTCATCGTGTCGGTAAGATGCCCGTAAAAGATTGGATCGCGAAATCCGTATTTGTGGTATAGCGACATTTCAACACTGGTACTGCCAGGTTTGGCTTTAAGGTTGATAAGGGATCGACCTTGAATATCGGTGAGATAAGGGGTGAGTTTGAAGCGTTTTAAAATTTCGACAGGGATAATTTGCCGATATATTTCTCGTTTTTCGTGTGCCGACAGCTTGTTAATGCCGCCAATTGTAGATGCGCTCATAATTACTCTCTAATATCGCACTTCTTTTTTCGTTTCTCTATCCATTTGTTTTATCTTAAGGGCTTGTCGTTTATCGTGGAGTTTTTTGCCGCGCGCCAGCGCAATCTCCACTTTTGCACGCCCCTCCTTAAGATAAACTTTAGTGGGGATAACAGTTAAGCCTTTTTTTTGTACGGCTTTTCTCAATTTTTTGATTTCTCTTTTATGTAGCAAAAGTTGACGTGGTCTGCGCGGTGCATGGTTGAAGCGATTTGCCTCTGCGTAAGGGGCAATATGCGCTTCTAGGAGCCACGCTTCGCGTTCATTGATATGAATATGGGCTTCTTTGATGCTCATTTGCCCCGCGCGAATAGATTTGATTTCAGAACCTTTTAAGGAGATTCCGGCTTCAAATATATCTTGGAGGAAGTACTCAAATTTCGCTTTTCGGTTTGTAGCAACGACTTTGATTTTCATGTTGGGATTGTAACATGGGAGAG
>CAZERH010000443.1:0-1851 GCA_964515535.1 uncultured Anaerolineaceae bacterium | reverse complement strand
TTATCTGCGACCGATTCAAAATCCGTGCGCCAGCCGAGACGTTCGCCCATGCGTTCAGTCAGTGATGTTTTGCCTACGCCGATATTTCCGGCGACTACAACGAGATGTTTGCTCATATTTTTTCTCCTTGCGTATATCTTACCCTAAATCTTTCGTCTCTTTTGCGGCTTTTAAAAAGCCCACAAAAAGCGGATGTGGTCTCATTGGGCGTGATAAAAACTCAGGATGGAATTGACTGCTGACCATAAATGGGTGGTTTTTCAACTCGGCAATTTCCACGAGCATATTGTCAGGAGAGACACCGGAGAAAATCATGCCTTTTTCTTCAAATTCTTTTCTATATTTATTATTGAATTCAAAACGATGGCGGTGACGTTCTTGCACTGCCTCTTTATCATAAGATTTTGATGCAATAGTGCCTTTTTTCAACACGCAGGGATATAGTCCTAGTCGCATGGTGCCGCCCATATCGCTGATTTCGCGTTGTTCGAGCATTAAATCAATCACGGGGTGTGTTGTGCCGTGGTCGAATTCGGTAGAATTGGCGTTTTCGTAGCCTAAGATATTACGGGCAAATTCAACGCACATGAGTTGCATCCCTAAACATAAGCCGAGATAGGGGATTTTGTTTTCACGCGCGTATTGCGCCGCTAAAATTTTGCCTTCAATGCCGCGTTCGCCAAATCCGCCGGGGACGATGATGGCATCTGCCGATTTAACCGCCTCCCAACTTTTTCCTTTTTCAAGGTCGGAGGAGTGAACCCATATAATTTCATCATCTACGCCGACAGAGAGCGCGGCATGACGTAATGCCTCGCGAACGGACATATACGCGTCTTGCAGTTCTATATATTTCCCGACTAAGGCGATTTTAAGTTTTGGTTTATCGGCTTCGATTTTTTTCGCTAATTCTTTCCACGGCTTTAGGTTGGGCTTTTTGCTCGCTTTCAGGTTGATTTTTTCGATAATATAATCGGCTACGCCGACTTCTTCCAGTAGAAGCGGAATTTCATATAAAGATTTTGCCGTTTTCATCGGGACAACGGCGCGCTTTTCTACATCACAGAAGAGGGCTATTTTATCAACAATTTCTTGGTCAACATGATAGTCGGCGCGGGCGATAATCATGCTGGGGGCGATGCCAATGCCGCGCAACTCTGCCACCGAATGTTGGGTGGGCTTGGTTTTCAATTCCCCGGTCGCGCCGATATGGGGCAACCAAGTTACATGCACGAAGAAAACGTTCTTGTTCCCGACTTCGTTTCTCATTTGTCGCAGGGATTCCATAAAGGGTTGCGATTCGATATCTCCCACCGTTCCGCCAATTTCGATGAGCATAATCTCAGCTTCGGTTGTGCGCGCCGCCAAACGAATCCGCCGCTTAATCTCATTGGTGATATGCGGGATAATTTGTATCGTTCCGCCGAGATAGTCGCCGCGCCGCTCTTTGGAGATGACCTCATCGTAGACTTGCCCAGAAGTGAAATTGCTCACCTGAGAGAGCGGATTATCAATAAAACGCTCATAATGTCCCAAATCTAAATCTGTTTCCGCACCATCGTCTAGTACAAAAACTTCACCGTGCTGGTAAGGTGACATGGTGCCGGGGTCTACGTTGATATAGGGGTCAAGTTTTTGCACGGAGACGCGGAATCCGCGTTCTTTGAGAAGCAAGCCCAACGCCGCGGCTGTCACGCCCTTTCCGACCGAGCTAACCACGCCGCCTGTAAAAAAAATATATTTTGTTTCCATCATTTCCTCGCTTAGGTCAGAGGTCTAAAATCTTTGATTTGTGAACCTGATTGACTGACAAAACTAATTTTAGGGCATTTTTTACCACAGCCTCACAAA
>CAZERH010000442.1:0-1853 GCA_964515535.1 uncultured Anaerolineaceae bacterium | reverse complement strand
CCTGAGCCGGGGTCGAGGTATAAAGCGGGTGAAAAGTGCATTTTTAAGTCTCCTTATTTGTTTCGAAAAGGTTGATTGTAATTTTATCAGACCATTCCCGTATTTCCAAAAAAAACTGTGCAGATAAAAAAAGGGAATTGTAGAAAAAAGAGCCGAGCGATTCACCCGCTCGGCTCTCCTGATACCTAATTCTTGATTTACTGGCTTTTACTTTCCAAACTTCTCTTTCAAAACATCTTCCAACGTAGGCACACCAATTTCCTGTAATTCATAGCGTACACGCTGATGGGGCTTATCAATTTTCAAGACGCGGGTCAAATCAATCGGTGTGCCAAGAATGACCATATCCACATCCGCTGAGTTGATGGTGGTTTCGAGGTCGCGGGTTTGCTCGTCGCCGTATCCCATCGCGGGAAGGATATTGCCGGTATCGGGATATTTCTTGAAGGTCTCGGCGATTTTCCCGACCGCGTAGGGGCGGGGATCAACAATCTCAGCCGCACCGAAGCGTTCGGCGGCAACATAACCGGCACCGAATTTCATCCCGCCGTGGGTGAGGGTGGGACCATCTTCGACCACCAAAACGCGTTTGCCTTGAATGGCAGAGGGGTCATCCACAAAGAGTGGGGACGCGCCCTCGATGACGATCGCGCTTGGGTTCAGACTCCGCAAATTTTCGCGCACCAAGATAATGTCGGCGGGCGAGGCGGTGTCCACTTTGTTAATCACGAAGACATCCGCTGAATTCACGTTCGTCTCTCCGGGGTAGAACTTAAGCTCGTGTCCCGGTCGAAGCGGGTCGGCAACCACAATTTCCAAATCCGATTTATAGAAAGAAAGGTCATTATTCCCGCCGTCCCATAAAATAATATCCACTTCTTGCTCGGCTTGGCGCACAATCGCCTCGTAATCCACGCCCGCATAAACGATGATGCCGTTATCAATATGGGGTTCATATTCCTCGCGCTCTTCAATCGTGCATTCGTGTTTGTCGAGGTCGCTATAATCGGCGTAGCGTTGGACGCGCTGTTTGGCAATGTCGCCGTAGGGCATGGGGTGGCGGATGGCGGCGACTTTATAGCCCATATCTCGGAGGATTAAGGAGACGCGGCGCGTTGTTTGAGATTTTCCGCATCCCGTGCGGACGGCGCAGACCGACACAACCGGTTTCGTGGACTTGATTTGGGTTTGCTTTGCGCCCAACAAGCGGAAGTTTGCGCCCGTAGCATTGACGAGCGAAGCCTTGTGCATGACGTATTCGTGTGGCACGTCCGAGTAGGCAAAAACGACCTCTTCGACCTCGAGGTCTTGGATGAGTTGCACCAACTCCTCTTCGGGGCGGATGGGGATGCCTTTGGGATAAAGTTCGCCCGCTAAAACAGCGGGATAAACGCGCCCCTCGATATCGGGGATTTGAGTGGCGGTGAAGGCGACCACTTCGTAATCCTTATTGTCACGGAAAACGGTGTTGAAGTTGTGGAAGTCGCGCCCGGCGGCTCCCATGATGAGGGTCTTGATTGGGGACATGAATCTTACTCCTTGAAAAGATGTAATTTTCAACCGCGTCTCGTTTTGCTTGCGTTGGTTGTCGGGAGGTTGCATTGCATTTCAAAAAATGCGTTGCAGACCCCGATGTGCAACGCATCTGTTAGATGTAATGCACATCTACTCTTAAACCACAACAACAAGAAATTTCTGTGCTACGAGAAACTTCTTTGCCCTCAGGGGAGGGGACACCCCGCAAGAAATACGGGATTCGGTTGATTTTTCGGAGCAGGGGAAATCTGCTACGTCACATCACTTCTGGGGCTGTGATGCCCAATAGCACCGAATTATTTTACACCAACAAAAAG
>CAZERH010000441.1:0-1872 GCA_964515535.1 uncultured Anaerolineaceae bacterium | reverse complement strand
CGCTTGATTCGCGAGAATCTGCGTTCTATTCTCTCAAGGCTAAACAGTTAAGAAAATTCTAAAAAAAAAGAAACTCCTTGAGTAATCAGGGAGTTTTTTTAATAGCGTGCCTATTTTCTTTTTTTAGTGTTATATCTTTTGCGAAAGAATTTCGCATCATCAAAGATAGCTCTTCGAAATCAAGTAGCTATATCTGAATTGAGTGATGAAACTAATTTCAGGGTATTTTTTTACCATAAAATTCACAGAGACCACAGAGTTTTTTCTCGTGTTTTTAAAGATTCTCTGCTCTCAGTCTTCTCTGTGGTGAGATTTTTAAGATTTGTCAGTCAACCGGATAGCTACATTCAAAAAAGGAACAGAAGCTAAATGGAAAAAATAAAAATCATTCAAGGCGGTATGGGGGTCGCCATATCGGATTGGAAACTAGCCCAATCTGTATCCAAAGAAGGACAACTTGGCGTTATTTCAGGAACGGGCATTCACTTGGTCATGATTGCGCGTCTCATGAACGGTGATATTGGCGGGCATATGCGGCGTGCGCTTAAGCATTTCCCTTTCCATGATCCGGTTGAATGGATTCTGAAAGAGTATTATCGAGAAAATCCAGAAAAAGGCGCAAGCTATAAACGTCCGCCGATGTGGAGCTTCAACCCATCTAAAGCTCTTAACGAACTTGTGGTAGTTGCTAATTTTGTAGAAACTTTCCTTGCCAAAGAGGGGCATAATAATCCCGTTGGCATCAATCTTTTAGAAAAGGTACAAATGCCCACAATGGCATCCCTGTACGGTGCAATGTTGGCGGGAATTGATTACGTCATTATGGGCGCAGGCATCCCGCTACAAATTCCTGGCATCCTAGATAAATTAGCCAATCACGGAAAAGTGAGTTATAGGATGGATGTAAAAGGAAGCACCTCCGAAGATAATTTTTTGATGGATTTTGACCCTTCCGCCGTTTTTTCTAATGTTGTTGAAAAGGCGCAAAACTTGCTCCGCCCCAACTTTTTGCCCATTATTTCCTCGGTAGTTTTGGCAAAAACCTTAATTCGTAGATCAACGGGGAAGGTGAATGGCTTTGTTGTTGAAGGTCATATTGCCGGAGGACATAATGCCCCTCCGCGCGGTAAAATGAAATTAGATGAAAACGGTGAGCCGATTTACGGCGAAAAAGATACCCCGAAACTTGAAAGAATCAAAGAACTTGGTTTACCCTTTTGGTTGGCAGGCGGTTACGCTTCGCCCAAGATGTTGAAAGAAGCCCAAGATGTAGGCGCAGAGGGTATTCAAGCGGGAACAATTTTCGCTTTTTGCAACGAATCGGGGATGGCAGAAAATGAAAAGAGGAGCGTTATTCAAAAAGTGATTGACGAAGAAGCCGAAGTTTTCACCGATCCGCTTGTTTCTCCGACAGGCTACCCTTTTAAGGTGGTGCAATTAGAAAACACCATGTCTAATCCCGCCGTTTATGCCGCGCGCCCTCGCCTTTGTGATGTCGGTTTATTGCGTGAAGCCTATAAGCGTGATGATGGCAAAATAGGCTATCGATGTGCCGCCGAACCCAAAGACCAATATCTTAAAAAAGGTGGCAAAGCCGAAGACCTAGAAGGGCGCGGCTGTCTTTGCAATAACCTCGGTGCCAGTGCCGGATTTCCGCAACACCGCAAAGATGGTTATGTCGAGCAACCCCTCGTCACATCGGGCGATTGGTTGCCATTTCTCGGCAGAGTATTCAAGCCGGGCAAACGTGAGTACTCTGCGAAAGATGTTCTCGATTATTTATTGAGCTAAAAAAACTCCCCCGAATTCGGGGGAGTTTTTCTTTAACGCAGAGAGATTATGCAAGCTGTTTTCTTAATTCTTCCGCGCTAT
>CAZERH010000440.1:0-1887 GCA_964515535.1 uncultured Anaerolineaceae bacterium | reverse complement strand
TTTCAAGGAAAATGACGTAGAGGAATTTGTCCGCGCAGTGCATACATTGAGATCAACATCTGCCACTGTCGGCGCACGACGCGTTTCTAACTTGGCGACCGATTTAGAAACGCGCGGAGGGAGTGAACCTCTTGAAAATCTTCGCCCCCTCATCCGTGAGCTTAACGAGGCTTACGAAGAGGCTGAACGCGAGCTCAAAGAAATATATACCTAAAAAACAGAGTGAAAGCCTAAACAATTTGGCTCAAATACAAATTCCTAAATGGGGGACATCTGTTACCTGCACTCGCTCCCTGACACTTTGCTAAAACCCTCCAGCAACTATTAAAAATGGACATAAAAAAAATTCTCCTCCCCTCTCCTGCAAAACGCTACTACCGTCACGGCTGGCAAAGCTGGTCGCTAACTACGTGGCAGGATGTTAATCAACCTATCTCCGCACCGAAGCCAAAACTTCTTCATCCAATGCAAACTGATCCGCGCTATGTCAACGAATCCCGTCCGCACGGCTCATGGATCGGCGCGGTAGAGATGGAAAACGGAAAACACCTCCTACTTGGCGCACTGGGTCTTGATGCCCACGTTTTTCTCGATGGCAACACCCTCATCGGGCAATATGAAAACAAAACAGGAGAGTGGTTCATTGCAGAAGGTGCGAAAAAAGAAATTTTCGAACAATATGCTAAGGCACTGCAAGAAAGCGAACTTTTTCGAAAAATCCGCTTTCTTCACAACAAAACCCCCAAAGTCTGGTGTTCGTGGTACAGCTTTTACACACAGATTTCTGAAGAAAATCTCGGCACAGTTCTTCATAATCTCGGCGACCTCCCCTTTGATGTTTTTCAAGTAGATGACGGTTGGCAACGTGCCATCGGAGACTGGGATGCCAACAAAAAATTCCCTGACGGTATGGATACGCTCGCTGTGCAAATCCGCCGTACGGGACGAACGCCGGGACTCTGGCTGGCACCTTTCATCGTCACCCCATCATCAACGCTGTACCGCCAACACCCCGATTGGCTTTTGCGCGACAAAAAGCGAAACCTCGTCTCTGCCGGGTTTAATTGGGGAGAACCGCTTTATGCTTTGGATTTAACCAATTCAGATGTCCTGAATTGGCTCTCTATATTGATGCGAAAAATTCGCAAATGGGGCTACGATTACATCAAACTTGATTTCCTTTACGCAGGCGCGCTCTCAGGGATGCGACAAGAGCCTATTTCGCGAGAAGAAGCCTACAGACAAGGATTAGAAGCAATGCGCGTTGCCCTCGGAGACGCGTATCTACTCACCTGTGGCGCGCCGATTATCCCCTCGCTCGGTTTATGTGACGCGCTACGTGTCGGTCCCGATGTTGCCTCCCACTGGAAAAGCTATAGAGATGATATCCTCCTCCAAAATTTCACCATCCCCGGAACAAGAAACGCAATCCGCACAACGGTTAATCGGCTTTGGCTCAAACCCCTCCTCCATATTGACCCCGATGTAGCGTATTTTGCGAAGGAAAAAAACACCCTAAACGATGAACAAGCTCAAATGCTTCAAAACTTAGCCTTAGTCTGCGACTATAAAGCAACCTCCGATAACCCATCTTGGCTGGGCACAGAAGAGCGCACAAAACTAAAGACTTTTCTCAATGCCGAAAGCAAAAAGCCAGAAGATGTAGATTTTTCTAAGGAAATGAAAATGCCAAAAGCAAATTGGGCAGAGAAAATGCTCGGAAGTTTGCTTGACGGATTGATAAATCTGCCCCTTCTAATAAAACTTGTCTTCTGGCTCGATGAGAAAGGCGTTCAGAAAAGATTACGAGAATAAAACTCAACAAACAGAAGACCCCGCTCCCTTTTAAGGGAATGGATTCTTCTACGGCTTATTAATTGAATTTTC
>CAZERH010000439.1:0-1901 GCA_964515535.1 uncultured Anaerolineaceae bacterium | reverse complement strand
CTTAGCCGAATGCCTCGCGCCTTAGAATCACTTGCTGTTTGGCCAATCGTCTCAGGATTTATTTTTATGTTGCGTAGTATGGGAGTTGCCTTTAACGAAGTTGTTGTCGCCCTCCTAGATGCGCCTTTTTCCACGAAACCTTTACGTCGTTTTGCTGTGCTACTCACCGTTGGAACAACCGGAGCCTTGCTTCTCATTGCCGCTACCCCACTCTCCCGTTTTTGGCTTCAAGACATCTCTGCTCTTTCCCCTCCGCTATTTATTTTAGCGCGTAACGGTCTTTGGATTGGGATACTTCTTCCCGCTTTGAGTACGCTTCAAAGTTGGTATCAAGGTGTTCTGCTCAACAGCGGAAAGACAAGCGGCATTTCAGAAGCCGTTGCCCTCTACCTTTTCCTAACCGGAGCGGCATTATGGGTTGGTGTATCTTGGGGAGAAGTGACCGGATTATATATTGGTTTGACAGCTTTTAGCTTTGGGATGCTCATCCAAACCTTTTGGCTCTGGGTGCGTAGTCGCCAACCTCTCCGCACCCTTTGTGAGCGAGATATGTGTGAAATCGAAATCGTCTAAAAACGGGAATTTCACCCTTTGCCCAAAAAACTGCTACTTCCTGTCAAGAAAACGCCCATCCGATTTTTTCGTAATTACTTTCCCCTTAGCTTTTTTAACCCATCCGACACGGACATTATTTATACCCTCAAATTCCGGAATATAAGGTTTGATATCAAGCAAGGGGGTGTTGTTTAGTATGTCTATCTTTTCTATATAAACAAAATTTTCTTCGATATATGCTATTTTTACCAAAGAAAGCCCAATGGAATTTGGTCGTCTTGGCGCGCGGGTGGAAAAAACGCCACGTACTTCATGATCAAGAAATGGCTTTAATCGCAACTTGGCTGGTGCGGCTTTATGCAAATGATAAATTAAATAAATATGCGAAAAACCCTCTAAATCTTTTAGTCCATTTACAAACTCAGAATAAATTTCTAGTTTTCCCTCGGCACTGCTTTCGCTGGTAGGTTGGATGGGCATTCCCTTTAGTTCAGTGAAGGGACTGTGGATGATTCCGATGGGGGCGTAGGTGATTGACATAATTAGGTTCTCTGGGGAAATTTAAAGATTGACGTTAGTAGCAAGTTGAATGGTCAATAAGCAAGTTGAAAACAGGTGCGAAGTGTTGTCGTTTTGGGGAGCAGGGCGATGGGGGGTGGCATCGCGAGTGGCGGCGTCCCAATCCAAAAGAGTTTTTATTTAATTCCGGAGTGCATAAAACTCTTGATGAATTGTTTCTGAAAAATTAAAAAGACGATAAAAAGTGGGGCTATTACCATGAGAGTTGCCGCGCTGAGGAGCGACCATTGCGCGCCGATTTCTCCGAGTTGGGTGAAGCGCACGAGACCAGCAGTGAGTGGGCGGGATTTGTCGCTGTTGGTGATGATGAGGGGCCAAAGAAATTCGTTCCAATGCCACGTGGCGGAGGAAAGCCCAAAGGCGATTAGCGCAGGAAGGGAGGGAGGCAAGTAGACGTAACGGATGAGTTGCCACCAGGAACAGCCATCTATGATGCCCGCGTCTACGAGGTCGCGGGGGACGGCGCGGAAGACTTGAAGCATGAGGAAGGTGCCAAAGGCAGAGCCAAAATAGGGAATGGCAATGGCGAGGCGGGTATCGAAGAGTCCCATCCAGCGGATTGTGGAGAAGTTAGGCGCAAGGAGGGCGGAGGTGGGAATCATCATTTGTAGGAGGACGAAGAAAAATATAATGCGTTTGCCTTTGAATTTGTAATGTGCAAATGCGAAGCCTGCTAAAATGATGGTGATAAGTTGTACGGCTAAGATAAGGACGACCACAAAGATTGTGTTGGTATAGTATTGTCCAAAGGGTGCCATTGACCAGGC
>CAZERH010000438.1:0-1904 GCA_964515535.1 uncultured Anaerolineaceae bacterium | reverse complement strand
GAGGGCTTCTACTTCGGGGGTCATGCCCAAGCCGATTTCGATGCTGACGGGGTGAATACCGACTAGATGTAGGTATTCAGGGAAATAGTCGCGGAATTTGGCTAGTCCTAGCACTTCTTGGAAGGTGATTTGATGGTCGGACATTTTAATATCACGGTAGAGCGGAATTTCGTCCTTTTCCAACTCCATGATTTGACCGGGGAGGGAAAAACGGGAGTTGACCGCGTCTAGCACGAGGAGATGGCTGGCTTCTTCTACCCAAGGAAGGAGATTCAGTCCCAGCGCACCACCGTCTATAAATTCTACATCCGGGGCTTTATCAGCGAGACGTTCTTCGAGGAGTTTTACGGCGTGGACTCCGAGTCCTTCGTCTAAGTTGAGGGTGTTGCTAATTCCCATCACAATTTTTCTGTTTTTTTCCATGCGATATTTCCTTCTTTTGGGGCAAACTGTTAGAGGCAAAATAGACGCTCAGGCGCAAGCGTCTGAGCGTCTAAAATCTTACCAGAAAAATGCTGCTTGTGAAAATCTGCTTTTTGGGGGTACGCAAGCTAAAATCACGGAGGAGGCGGTTAATCCTATTTAACGAGAAGCGGTGCTACCATCTCTTTTTCTTCAGCGGTGACTACTGCCATCACTTTTGCGATATTTCCACCGAACATTTTGCTCATTAATCCCATATCCATTTCTGCAATGTAGGTTTTTCCGTCATCTTTGCCCTTATAAACGGCGATGCGGCAGGGCATGATGCCGGAAACGAGTTTGTCGGCATCATTTTTCAAAATGGCGTAGGCGTGGTCGGGTTGGCAAATGGACAGAATTCTTAATTCGGTCATGTCTTCGTGCCCGTTTTTTTGCAATGTTTTCTTGATATTATAAACTTTGGGGACGAGCCAGCCTTTTTCGAGGGCGGATTTTTCAATTGCGTCTACGGTTTCATCTACTGAAAGTTTGCTCTCGTGGACGGGAACCACCATTTTAGGCATTATTTTCCAAACAGCAACTGCCACTAAAACAGCCCCGACCAGTAAACCAAGTACGAAATCCATATTATTCTCCTATTCATAAATCTGCCCCTCCTGAAAGAAGGGGCAGGTTATTTTTTGCTAGTTTTTCTAAACTTAGCTTACGCAAACATTCAATCCGGCAGATACTTCACCGAGATCGCGTCCATCGGCATCGACCATGTGAATGGCACATGCCATGCAGGGATCGAAGGAGTGGATTGTGCGTAAAATTTCGAGAGGCCACTCAGGTTTGGCGAGAGGCGTATTGACGAGAGCCATTTCATAAGCACCGGCTTGCTCGAGGTGATCACGCGGGGAGGCGTTCCATGTGGTGGGAACGACCATTTGGTAATTTTCAATTTTCTTGTCTTTGATGACAATCCAGTGACCTAATGCACCACGGGGAGCTTCCATATAACCGAAGCCTTTTGCTTCTTTAGGCCAAGTATTGGGTTCCCATTTGGTGTCGTTAAAGGTACGAGTATCGCCTTCTTTGATAGTGGCGATGAGATCGTTGTAGGTCTCTAGCATATAGTCAGCGAAGATTTTGGTCTCAAGTGCGCGGGCGGCGGTGCGTCCCAGTGTGGAGAAGAGGGCTTCAACCGGTGCGTCGAGCGCAGAGAGGGTAAAATCAACCAATTCTTTGGCTTGGGCGTGTCCGCTGGCATACATGACGAGCATCCGAGCGAGAGGTCCGACTTCCATTGGGGCATCGTTCCAACGCGGGGCTTTGAGCCATGAGTATTTCTGCTCCACTTCGAGATGGTCGTAGGGCGGTTGGGGACCGGTGAAGTTGAATTTGGTCTCGCCTTCCCAGGGGTGCAAACCTTCTTTATCGCCAACACTCTGCTCGTACCATGAATGTGCCACAAATTCTTTCATTTTGGCGAAATCATT
>CAZERH010000437.1:0-1910 GCA_964515535.1 uncultured Anaerolineaceae bacterium | reverse complement strand
CCTGTGGAGTAAAAGAGATTGGCGGGCAGACCAATGACGGTGTCGATATTGCCATCTTCCAGTAGTTTGCGGCGGATACGTGCTTCTGCACCGCCACGGAAAAGCACGCCGTGGGGCAAAATGATCGCCATCGTGCCATCTTGAGCCAAGTAGTGAAAACCATGCAATAAAAAGGCGAAGTCGGCTGCTGATTTAGGGGCAAGTCCGTAATTTTTGAAACGGATATCGTTCTTCATGTCGTCACCTGGTTGCCAGCGGTAGCTGAAGGGCGGGTTGGCAACCACCGCGTCAAAATGCCGTTGTTTGGCGGGGTTGGCTTCGCGTAGCATATCCCAGTCGTTGGTGAGGGTGTCGCCGTGGAAAATCTCGAATTCTGAGTCTTTCACCCCATGCAACAGCATGTTCATACGTGCTAAGTTATAGGTGGTGATGTTTTTTTCCTGCCCGTAAATTTTGCCGATGCCATGGGCTCCAAGTTTTTTGCGAACATTTAACAAGAGGGAGCCTGATCCGCTGGCAAAATCTAGCACGCTTTTGAGATGCTTTTTAGTGCCGGTGCGGGGATCCTGGCTGTCTAGTGTGACGATGCCAGAGAGGACACTGGAAATCTGCTGCGGGGTGTAGAACTCGCCTGCCTTCTTGCCTGAACCAGCTGCAAATTCGCCGATCAGGTATTCATAGGCATCGCCGAGCGCATCGGTGTCTGTGGAGAAATCTGCTAATCCTTCGGCAATCTTGGTGATAATGGTGCAGAGCTTGGCATTGCGCTCTTGATAGCGTTTGCCTAATTTTTCTGAGTTTAGATTAATCTCTGAGAACAAGCCTTGGAAGGTGCTGTCAAAGGATTCGTTTTCGATGTACTTAAACCCTTTTTGGAGGGTGTCCAGAAGGTCTTTATTTTGGGTACGTGCCATTTCGACAATACTGCCCCAGAGAAAATCTGGTTTGATGACATAATGTAGCTTACGGCGCATCTGCTTTTCAAATGTGTTGATATCACTTTGATTGTTGCGATACCATAGCTGTAGGGGGGTGATGATCGGTTGCTCTTGTTCATCTTGGTGGTCTGCTTCCAACTGTTGCACTGCTGTGATTGTAATAACTTCATCGTTATTTGGGTAATCTGGTCCCAGTTCGCGCCGGGCTGCGCTTTCGTAATTATCGGAGAGATAGCGCAAGAAGAGGAAAGAGAGCATATAGTCGCGGAAGTCGTCGGCGTTCATGGCTCCGCGGAGTTGATTGGCAATAGCCCAGAGGGTTTTGCCCAGTTGTCTTTGTTCGTTTTCTGTCATGATTATTTCGCCTATTGAGAGTCGTTTGTGGTTAATTCTGGCAAGTTGAAATCGTAATAATCTAAAAAGGCCGTTAGGATTTGTTTGAATAGCTCTTTTGTGTCTTTGCCCATGTATGGTGGTTCAAATACTGAATACTTCCTATGACTTAAAAGATTTAAGGCACGGGCATACAAAATCTCATCGTCAATACCGTGCACACAGGCAGAAAAGTCATTGAAGCCGAAGAACGTAGCGGTCGTTTCCAAGATGCCGCGGAGGGTATTGAAATGGTAGGTATGGATCTGATCGGATTTTGCCGCCTTCTTCAATTCGGTCAACATGGCAACATGGTGAAAGAAGGGTGTCTCATCGGTAGAGCGCAAGAAATATGTGGGTGTATCGCCGCTTTTATAGAGGAAATACTTCTTATGATTTAATTTTTTGAGTCCGTTATACATCACATTAAAAAAAAGACTGTGGTGTGTCGAAATTACGGTTTTTATATGGTCTTTGCCCTGTATCAGCAACTGTGTTAGGTCGCATGCAACAGCAATGGCGTTATTCTCGTCGAGCGAAGAAATGGGATCATCGATATAGATATACTTGACCCAGTTATACTCTCCTGTACCTTCCGTA
>CAZERH010000436.1:0-1912 GCA_964515535.1 uncultured Anaerolineaceae bacterium | reverse complement strand
TAAAATCTGCGCCCGAAAGCCACTGCGCAAAGGCGGTCGGGTACAAGCCTACAAAATCACTAATAAGCCCCAGAGTCTCTTCTGCCAATTTACGATATTCTGTCTTGCCAGTGAACGCGTTTAGCTTAAGCAATACCTCCACAGCGAGCGAATTTCCGGAGGGAATAGCGTTGTCTTGCAATTCCTTTGGTCGCAGAGGCAAAGCAGATTTCTCTGCCGATTCTGCTGTCGTATCAAAAAAGCCGCCTTCGGGGTCGCTGAATTTCTCAATCATTTCATCTGTCAATTCTTGCGCGGCGATGTACCAACGAGTGTTGAAATCGGTCTGATAAAGTTCGAGCAAACCTAAAATCGATGCCGCATAATCAGAAAGGAAAACTTCGTTGCTGGCTTGACCGTTTCGCCACGCGCGGCGCAGTTGACCATCGGGTCTCAGGGCGGTGATGATGAAGTTTGCGTTGCGGGTAGCCAAATCGAGATGGCTGGAGTCGGGAAAGACGCGCGCCGCCTCCGCAAAGGCGATCAGCATCAGCCCGTTCCATGCGGTTAGGATTTTGTCATCTGTGCCGGGGCGGATGCGTTTTTCTCGTGCGCTAAGAAGTTTTTTGTGGGCAGATGCTAATTTAACAGGAACAAGTTCAGGGTTAAGGGCGAATCGGACAGCGAGGGTTTCGTCATTGAGTTTGCGTTGCAAGATGATTTTTCCATCAGGGTTGCCGGATGCGCTAATCCCATACGCTGTTTCAAATAAATCAATATCTTCATCTAAAATTTCTCTAATCTCTGCTTGCGTCCAAACGTAGAATTTGCCCTCGACACCCTCGGAATCGGCATCCAGCGAGGAGTAAAACCCGCCTTTGGGATGTGTCATCTCGCGGGCGACAAAGCTCAGCGTTTCCTCGCAGATTTGGCGATAATGCGCCTTGCCCGTGATTTGCCACGCGTGGAGATAGGCGCGGGCGAGCAGGGCATTATCGTAGAGCATTTTTTCGAAATGGGGAACGAGCCAGTTTTCATCGGTGGAGTAGCGCGCAAAACCGCCACCGACCACATCATAGATGCCGCCCCGCGCCATCGCATCGAGGGCGTGGAGGGGAGCAGACTCTTTTTTCACCACAGCCCCCTTCGGGGATGATAAGTGCACGGAGTTCACAGAGTTCTTAATGTTTTTCTCCGTGTTCTCTGTGTTCTTTGTGGTGAATTCATTTCGCAACAAAAACTCAATTGCCATCGCTTGCGGGAATTTGGGAGCCGCGCCCCAACCGCCATTTTCCCAATCGTAAGTTTCTAAGATCCTTCCCGTTGAATTTTCAACTTGTTCAGCCGTGATTTGTTTCCCGCCGGTTGCCATGCTGGCTTCGGTTTGGATTTGTTTGGTCAGTTGTGCACTCGCAAGAACGATATTTTCGCGGTCATCCTGCCACGACGCGGCGATGCCGAGCAGAATTTGTTTGAAGGAAGGCATCTGATAGCGCGGCTCAGGCGGGAAATAAGTCCCGCCGTAAAAGGGACGCAGGTCTGGCGTGAGAAAAACGGACATGGGCCAGCCGCCCTGCCGCGTGAGCGCAACAACGGCTTTCATATAAATACTATCAATATCGGGGCGTTCTTCGCGGTCTACTTTGATATTGATGAAATGCTCGTTCATAATCGCGGCGATCTCTTCATTTTCAAAAGATTCATGCGCCATGACATGACACCAATGACAAGCTGAATAACCGATAGAGAGAAAAATCGGCTTGTTTTCGGCGACCGCTTTGGCGAGGGTTTCATCGTTCCATTCGTGCCAGTGGACGGGGTTTTCGGCGTGCTGGAGGAGATAGGGGGAGGTGGATTTTGATAATAGGTTCATAGGGGTAGGTGGAAGTGAGTAGAGAGTGGAGAGTAGTAAGTTGGGTGATTATATCGCTAA
>CAZERH010000435.1:0-1915 GCA_964515535.1 uncultured Anaerolineaceae bacterium | reverse complement strand
TGTGAATTCCGACACTCAGCCCACCGAGCAATCCCGCCAAAAAGAGATAACGCGCGCTTCTCGTCTCATCCCAAATGAGAATTAGCAAGAAAACGCTGGCTATCATGCTTGCGGCTGGGGCATAAGTTTCGGCAAAAATTGTGCGCCGCCAAAATAGCGGATTTAATGCTAGGGCAATGGCTCCTGCCACCGCGGCAATCTTCCACCCTCCCAATTTACGAATAATCATATAAACTTGTCCCACCGCAAACGCGCCAAAAAACGCAGACATGAGATTTACACGAAAGGCGATATTTGAAATCGGGATGAGGGTGAATAATTTCCCCAAAAAGACATAGGTTGTATAGCCGCTAGGATGTGTCATCCCCAAAGTATAGGAAAGCGTTTGGAATTCAGCCGCATCAGCGGTCAATAAGTTAGGAACAAGGGTACGAATATATAATGCAAAGCCCAAAAGCGAAAGAAATGCCGCTAGCAGGAGATCGTTGCGTGAGATAATCGTTTTTCTTTCCATGAACTTGAGTATAAACGGGTACGATGAGCGGGGCAAGAGGTATAATAAAGTAAGAATTTAGGTAAAAACGCCTTTCCTAGACAAAATAAGGAGATATGTTATGCGAGAGATAAACGAAAACGAAAAGATAACCCCTGTAATGGTATACACTGAAGATGCGCTCTATCATGGAAAAATCATAACAAAAAAAATTGTGCGCACCAATATCTTTTTACGCACAGAAGGCGCACCTACCTATTTACATCTGCACGAAGCACAAATGATTCGCCCCGGTAGCACCATTAAAACAAAGAAATTTAATGAGCTTTTTGTTCCCGTGAACGCGATTATTTGTTTTCACACGGCACCGGATACTGAGATTCAATTAGATTATGACGATTACGAAGAAAATCGGAGAATGGTGCCTATTACCGTTGTCTTAGGCTCCTTTATCCTTAACAGCACAATCCGCATTTCCACGCAAACAGAGCTAAGTGCGTCCCTTGAGGTCAGCCGTATGGTCTGGCTCTCTTTATACGATTCCAGCATTAGCAATCCTTTTTTGCCCCAAATGAATGTGCAAATTCCCATGCTAATTTTACGACCGGAAAAGGCAACTTTTGGGCTTGTAGAGTGAGGCATATCGCGAAAGAGCAGAAATGAAAATCCACATTTTTTCTCTTCATTCTCTTGAAAAATCTTCATAGGAACAAAAAAATGAATATCTCTCTAAAAATTAACGGAAAAACTCACACAATCACCGCCCCGCCTCATCAAACGCTCCTCACCACCCTGCGCTCGCTCGGCTATCATAGCGTCCGTTTTGGCGATGAGCATGGCTACTCCGGCTCAGATACCATTTTGCTCGATGGCAAGCCCGTCAACGCAGGGATGATGCTCACGGCTCAAGCGGAGGGACATGAAATTCTCACCGTTGAGGCTCTCGGAGAGCATCCTGAACAGGGCTGGAAGAAAACAGCGGGATTACATCCGATTCAGGAGGCGTTTATTGAGACCGGGGCGATTCAGGGTGGATACTACACCCCCGCGCAGATTCTCACCGCGAAAGCACTCTTGGACGAGAATCCTGCTCCCGATGTGGACGAAGTCCGCGCGGCGATGAGCGGCGTTTTATCTCGCGCTACGGGCTATGTGAAACCTGTAGAAGCAGTCATGCGCGCCGCGGCAAAAATGCGTGGCGAAGAATTACCTCCACTCACAACAAATATCGTAGAAGTAGAAAAAGACTATAAAACTGTCGGGAAATCAG
The DNA here is from genome assembly GCA_964515535.1 of uncultured Anaerolineaceae bacterium. Taxonomy (GTDB): domain Bacteria; phylum Chloroflexota; class Anaerolineae; order Anaerolineales; family Villigracilaceae; genus Desulfolinea. The sequence continues at coordinate 152 of CAZERH010000435.1, read as the reverse complement.
AGAAAAAGGTAGACGCGGTAAAACTTGCCCAGGGAAAATCGGCATTTGTAGCCGATTTCGAGATTCGCGACCTGCTTCACGCCAAAGTGCTAAAATCGCCTTATGCTCATGCACGGATTAAATCTATTGATGCCAGCAAAGCACGCGAAATT
>CAZERH010000434.1:0-1918 GCA_964515535.1 uncultured Anaerolineaceae bacterium | reverse complement strand
GTTACTATCCTCTAAACGCAACTCAGGTTGGTAAACTTCGCCAACCATGTCACAATGGCTATTGAAAATTCAACCCTTTACGCACATAGCGATATGCGTTTACAAGAACAAACACGCCGCATTGAAGCACTCATATACTCTCTATCGGATGGGCTTATCCTCAGCACGCTCAACGGAAATGTAGTCTATACCAATCCGAAAATCGGCGAAATCGCTTCGCTATCCTCCGAAGAGTTGCGCCATGCAAGCGTAGATAGTGTTGTTAATAGAATTCTCATTAACGCACCGGGAAGCAAAGAAATTCGTCAAAAAATTGATAGCGCACTGACCGGAAAAAAAGAGCGCTGCGTTGAAATCCCACTCATTATCCTCAACAGAAAAATTTCTTTGCGCCTACAGGTTTTTGATGTAATAGACACAAAGAAAAAGCCCATCGGGCGCGGGCTCATCTTCCGCGACATCACCACAGACAGAGAAGTCGACCGAATGAAATCTAGCCTCATCTCAACCGTCTCACACGAACTCCGCACGCCACTCGCCGCCATCAAAGGCTACGCCACCACCCTTCTCGCCGAAGATGTCGAGTGGGACACCCAATCTCAGCGCGAGTTCCTCACAATCATTTCTGACGAAACGGATCGCCTCAGCGCATTGGTCTCTAGCCTTCTCGATCTCTCACGCATAGAATCCGGTAATTTAACGATTTCTAAGATTGAATGTCCGATTGAAGATATTATCCAACGCGCCGCAAAAAGAGCACGGCTGGAAAAAGAGAATAAACTCGAAATCGTCCTTGCCCCGAACTTGCCCACCCTGTATGCAGATTCGACGCGATTCCAAACAGTGATTCGCAACCTGCTCGAAAACGCGGTCAAATATGCCGGTGAAAAAGCGACTATCCGCGTAGAAGTTGAAAGCGAAGATGATAAACTTATCTTCCGCGTCAAAGATGACGGTCCCGGCATTCCCGCCGAGGAAAGTGAGCATATCTTCCAAAGTTTTTATCGCCTAGATGCAAGCCTATCTCGCGTTGCCAGCGGTGCAGGGTTAGGGCTTGCTATTTGTCAGGGACTTGTTCGAGCGCACGGCGGAAGCATTTGGGCAGAACCCCAGTCAAAAGGCGCGTGCATCGCTTTTTCCATCCCCGTAAACCCACTAGAAAGGCAGGCTTCTCATGAGTAACACCCCTACAGTTTTGGTTGTCGATGATGAAAAATCTTTAAGAGATTTTGTTCGCCGTAATTTAGAAGTGCGCAATTTCAAAGTAAAAACTGCTTCAAATGGACTTGAGGCGATGGCGATTTTCGGCACTCAAAGCATAGACCTTGTCATCTTAGATATTATGATGCCTCATCTTGATGGATTGGAAACTACTCGCCGAATACGGCAAACATCGGTGGTGCCAATTATCATTCTGACAGCGTTAGGCGAAGAATCCGACAAGGTGCATGCCTTCAATATGGGCGCAGATGATTACCTCACCAAACCTTTTGGAACGGGGGAACTGCTGGGACGCGTCAAGGCTGTTTTGCGACGCGCAAAATGGTCGGAAGCCCCGATCGATACTGAAAAAATTACACGCGGGGATATTCTTGCCGATTTAGCTCGACATGAAATTAGGGTACACGGCGAAGTTGTTGAGATGACCCCCACAGAATTCAATCTGCTTGTTTATATGATGCGCCACGCGGGAAAGGTTCTTTCGCATCGCCTGATTTTACAAAATGTATGGGGTCCCGAATATGGCGAAGAGGCGGAGTATCTACGTGTTTATATGGGGAAATTACGCCAAAAAATTGAAGAAAATCCGCTTAGCCCGGCTTATTTATTAACTGAGCGCGGAATCGGGTATCAGTTTGCGGGGTAAGGCGTTCGAACTTCCAATTTCAACTCTAAGGGTTCGTGTTTTTAGGTTATA
>CAZERH010000433.1:0-1936 GCA_964515535.1 uncultured Anaerolineaceae bacterium | reverse complement strand
GGAGAATGATACCTGAAATTCTTTATTCGTCAAACTACGCTTGATAAAACACTACCGTTCAGGCAAAGTAATTCTTGCAGACTTAATGTGGACGAAAGAATCAGGACTTTTCCAATACAATGATGAAATCAAAAAAAGGGAAGAAAAGAAGTGGTATTTACGCTTAATACGCTACATTTCATCTAAAATTTACTTTAGACGTATGAAAAAATAAATGCTTGTGTTTAGCCTAAAAAAAGACTTCCGAATTCTTGGAGAATTCGGAAGTCTGCATTTAACCTTCAAACATTCGAACCTTCTAACCCCTCAACACCGCCCCAATCTCCCTCTCCAATCTCTTCACAATTTTATTTCTGATTTTCGCCGCTTCCTTATCGGTTAGCGTGCGGTCGGGGGCTTGGTATGTTAGCGCGTACGCCAGCGATTTTTTACCCGCGCCGAGTTGTTCGCTTCGGTATACGTCAAAGAGACGCGCATCTGCAAGCATTTTGCCACCGGTTTGGCGGATGAGGAAATCCACTTTTTCGGCGGGGATGTCTTCGTCTACGATTAAGGCGATGTCTTCGAGCATGGGCGGGAAGGCAGGGACGGGGGTAATTTCGTAAGCCGGTTGGGCGGCGCGCAATGCGTCCACGTCAAATTCTGCCGCCAAAACGGGGCTGTCGCCGAAGGTAAATTTTTCGGCTAGGGCGGGGTGAATCTCGCCAAACGCGCCCACGACCACCCCGTCTACGCTCACTTGGGCGGATTTGCCCGGGTGGAAGGCGGAGCCGGGCATTAACGACGAATCCGCACGGGTGTAGGCGATGTTTTTTAATTGCAACCCAGCCAAAAACGCGTCCGTCACGCCTTTCATATCGTAAAAATCCATCATCTCGCGAGAAGCCGAATCCCATGCGGGCGGCTCGCGTCTTCCCGTCATCGCAATCGCCAATTTATGCGGCTCATCGGGCAAATCGCCATCTTTCGGCACGAAAACCGCGCCAATCTCAAAAAATGCCAAAGTTTCTTGCACACGGGCGTTCGCTTCGATATTTTCCAGCACGCTCGCCATCAGGCTTCGGCGCAAAACGCTTTTTTCGGGCGAAATGGGGTTGGCAATTTTCACAAATTCGCCCAGCAAACCGAGCCGTTCTTGCGCCGAGGGGGAAGTCATGCGATAGTTGACGACCTCTTGCAAACCGAGCGTGGCGAGCAGATTTTTGGCGTTTTCTTCCCAATCGTAAATGGGATTGCCGCGTTGCGGCGGGAGTTGGGATGCAAGCCGCGTTTCGGGGATTTTATCGTAGCCGTAGATGCGGGCGACTTCTTCGATTAGGTTGGCTTTGCCAACAATTCCTTCGCCGATGTCGAGACGGAAGGGAGGCGTGACCGCCGTGACGCGCTTGTTTTGAACTTGGGTGCTGAACTCCAGCTTTTCCAGTATTTTGGCGATTTCTGCCGCGCGCAACTCGATGCCGAGCAGACGTTTTACATCGTCTTCGCTGAGGGTGACGGTGGGGTCTTTGGGCGGGAGGGGGTAGTTATCGACCAAATCGGGGGCAATTTTGCCTTTTGCCCATTTTTGCATCCAATATAAGCCGCGTTTGACCCCATCTTCGGCGAGAGCGGGATGCACACCGCGCGAAAATCGGTAGGAGGCTTCGGAGGGCAGGTTGTGATAGTTGGCGGTTCGGCGGATATTGATAAATTGCCAAGACGCGCCTTCGAGCAAAACATTTTTGGTCTTTTCGGTGATTTCGGACTCAAGTCCGCCCATGATGCCCGCAATGGAGAGCGAACCTGCTTCATCGCAAACCAGAACGTGACTTTCGAGAAGTTCACGCTCTTCGCCATCGAGAGTGGTCAGTTTTTCGCCCTTTTCGGCGGTACGGGTGATAATTTTGATATTTTTGCCCTTCGCACGCTCTACTAAAACGTCATAATCGAAGGCGTG
>CAZERH010000432.1:0-1941 GCA_964515535.1 uncultured Anaerolineaceae bacterium | reverse complement strand
AACGCAGATAGCATCATCAACGTCCTCGATTTGGAACTCATCGCCACTAATTACGATGCAACCGCCCCCCAAAATTGGGCTACAGCACCCTAAATTTTCACCTTCCCGATAAATACCCTCTCAATTCTGCCAAATTTAAAGGCTCAGAGAGATAAAAACTTAAGATATTTGATAAGGAGATATACCATGAATTCGAAAAACCTATTTCGCGCCCTTCTTTTAGTCGCACTATTGCTTGGCATGGTTGGCAACGCCCAATCTGTCTATGCCGCCGACCCGCCAGACCCCTCGGTCGCTCTTTCCATTGACCCTGCAAGCGCAACACTCGGCGAAACTGCTGTGGTAACAGTCAGCTTAAACGATATTCCTGCAGAGGGATACGCCAGTGCAGAAATCACTTGTACCTATCCGGTTGATCTTGTTTCGGTTGGTAACACGACCGAAAAGGGATTGTTTGGTGACGATCCCGTTGTGGCTTCTGTTGGAGCTGTAAATGGCACGATGATTTATGCCATCGCCGGCAAAAACGGAACAAAAGCCACCGTTGGCGGTGCTTTAATCGATTTCGATATCACAGCATTAGCACTGGGAGAAGCCACCCTGAACTGTGTCGCAAAAGTTTCTACCGGAGATGGGACTTTAACAGAATTAGCCCCTGTATCAGCCGCCTTAAATATCGTTGAAGAAGAAGGCACCATAAATGGTGTCGCGGTTGCCAACAAAGCCGTAACTGTAACCCTAAAGGACTCAGAAGGCACTGTAATTGCCACCGCAAACCCGGATGCCACTGGCGTTTTCTCCATTTCGGCACCTCCCGGAACATATACCCTGACCGCCGGAGCAAGTGGATATTTGAATGCCGAAAATACTGCCGTAGTGGTGGTTGCCGGTGAGATTACAGATATGGTTGCCATCACCTTGCTCGCAGGCGATATTTCCGGTGACGCAGGCGTTCCCGATGGCGTAGTTGATCAACTTGACGCGATGTCCATTGGCATGAACTATAACCTAGCTACACCTGAAATCGCCGATTTGAACGCAGACGGCATCATCAACGTCCTCGATTTGGAACTCATTGCAGATAATTATCTGGTAACAGGACCTCAGCCCTGGGATGTCGCTACGCCCTAATATAATCGTAACTTGCCCCTCCCTAACTTCCTCCCCCAAAAAGAAGTTAGGGGAGGGCAAAGAACGTAAAAAACTACTTTTAAGGTTTGAATTTTCCAACACCATATTACGCAACTCGCAAAAACAAATTTCTTGAAAATTATTTTCTTAGAAACACCAAAGCTTACTCCTCTATCCAAAAGGATAAAAACACCATGAAAAAAACATCTGTCATCATCCTTCTTTTTATTTTTCTTTTCTCAGCCTTTATAACAGCCAGTGCGCAAGAAGCTGAAAGTGTTTGGATCGAAACCGATACCGTCAGCTATAAAACGAAAGAAATTGTCATTATTAGAGTTAATGCCATTTCCTCCGTTCCCATTCAGGGATTTACTTTTCAAATCCGCTATGACCCGGCTTGCCTCGAACCGATGAGTGCCTCTACCCCAATCGCGGGGATGAATGGCTTGCAACTGCCCCAAAGCTCCGGGCTAATGGATGGCACTTTTGCCAGCACCACCCCTCAACAAGTTTCAGGATTGATCGCCGAAGCCTCCTTTATCACTTTGGGTGAATGTAATACCAACCTGCACCTTGAAAGTGCCACCCTCGCCATTCGTGGAGAAACCGGCGTAGCGGTTGCGCTTCCCAATATCACACTTAGCCAAAACGATATTGCGCTAGTTGTAGATAAAGCCGTTGGCGACACCCAAGAATATACCCCCTTAGGCACGCCGCTCCCTCTCGGTATGGCAGAATCGACCGCCGCCAATGCAAATAATAGCAATTTATTACTTCTATTTATAGCCATCGGCGGATTAGGATTGAGCC
>CAZERH010000431.1:0-1946 GCA_964515535.1 uncultured Anaerolineaceae bacterium | reverse complement strand
ATATCAGCTCTACTAATATCCGCATTTTTAAGATTCGCGGAGATAAGATTGGCCTCGCAAATATCAGCTTCTTGAAGGTTTGCATGCTCAAGATTCGCACCACTTAGCATCGTTCTATTGAGATTGGTTACACTAAGATTGGCTTCTTTAAAGTTGACATTACAGAGAGAAGCTCCCATCAGAGATGCTTTTCTGAAATTGCATTTTTCAAGATTCGATTCACTGAAATCTATACCTATAAAATTCCCTCCTCCCATTTCGTACCCTATAAGATGTATTTCCCTAATATCAATACTTGTGCCGAAATTTTCTTTTCTCCACTGATTCCAAACATCAACGCCTTGCTTCAAAATCGCTAATTGCTCTTCGTTTGCCATTTTTCATTATCCCTTTGCCCGCACGGGGATAAATCCGCCGTGCTACATATACCAAGCCCGCTATAAGCGGATTTCCTACTCCCAATTCCCAACCCCCTCCCCTCTAATCCCTAATCTCTTTCAACTCTAAACTGCAAACAATAATGATGAAAAGTGTTGCTCACCCACGCGTTCCCCATTCCAAAGGGGAATAAACGCTGATTATCTTGCATCCAGATTCGTTCATCTTTTAGGGTATAAATTTTCCCCAATTCGCGCCCCAAATCCCATGCCAGCGGATAAATTTTGCCCTTCTTCTTCACGTTTTTCACGATAATTGTTAAATAAGCCTTATCTCGCAATAACGGCTCTAATCCGGCATAAATCCCCACCAATTTCTCTAAAAACGCTTCATAATCGTGGATATTCCCCACATCATTGGGATTATCCGAATAAACCACATCCAACGCCTCTGCATCTCGGCGCGTTTTTTGCGTTTTTGCGCCCTTCGCATGGAGCATATCCCAATAAGGTGGGGACGTAATCAGATAATCGATTTTCGGGATTGCGAAATCGGACGCGTTCGAGGCGTCCCCGTTAATAATCTTCGCCGTCACACCTGACCCGGAGCTTGCTCCCGTCAAATCGGCTTTCTCTTCTGCAAGAACAGATTCCGCAATCTGCGCGTATTTCGGATTCAACTCAATCCCATAAGAATGTCGTCCGCTACGCAACGCGGCAACCAAAGTAGAGCCTGTCCCCGCCATCGGGTCGAGAACAGTTTGTCCCTTTTTGGTGAAGAATTCAATAAATTCCTGCACCAAAGTCTCAGGGTATTTGGCGGGATGCCGCAAAACATCTTTTTTTCTGCGGGGCGGGTTATGAATAAACCAAGACTTCTGAAATTTCAGCCAAGTTTTATTATCAAGGTCGTTTAAGCGATTTTTATATGCCATAAAATTTTATCTAACCTCACTCCACCGCAACTCTTTCCCGTAAGGCATATCAATTAACGCTTTTTTTCCAATCACCGCATCAATATCCCATGCCATTAATGCGTTGGGAACGGCGGGACGTAGCGGCTCAACCATCTCGGCGGTGAAAACTTCTCCCGCTTTGATATCGCGCGCCGCGCGTAGGCATCGGCGTTGCAGTTGATAGGTCTCTTTTTCGCTGGCGGTGACAAATTTATCGCTTGAGCCAAGTGCGCGTTCCAAAACTCGGACTTGCGCCACCATCTCCGCCCAGCTATCGGGATTCATGGCGAATTTATGGTCGGGTCCTTCTCTATCGTTGCTATCGGTGAAGTGACGTTCAATCACGCGCCCCCCCAGCGCGACCGCACCGACAACGGGCGCGGAACTGTGCATATGATCAGAAAGTCCTAAAACTACATCAGGGAACATAGCCGCATAAGTTTTTAACACGTTTAAATTTAGATGGTCGTAATTACTATCATCTGCGGTGTAATTAGTGTTGCATTGAAAGAGGACAATTTGTTTATTCACTTCTTGTACAGCACGCACAGCACGCGCCACTTCACCAATATCCGATGCACCTGTTGATATCAAAATTGGTTTTCCCTTTTCT
>CAZERH010000430.1:0-1959 GCA_964515535.1 uncultured Anaerolineaceae bacterium | reverse complement strand
AAAATGGAAAATGCCCTTGTAATTGACGATAATCGCAATACCGCAGATGCGTTAGTTGAGATGTTAGGTTTGCTAGGCATCGAGGCGCGTGCCGCGTATGGCTCAAGTCCAGCGATGGCTTTATTGGCGGAACAGGTTCCTCCATTAATTTTGTTAGATGTAAATATGCCCGGCGTAGATGGTTTGGAGATTTTGGCGTATTTGCGCCGTGAGCCGCGTTTGATGAAAATCCCCGTTGTGGTGATTACTTCAGACGATCAACCAAAGACGAAACAGCGCGCATTTGATGGTGGCGCACAGGCGATGATCATTAAACCTGCTTCGCTAATTCAGTTGGAGAGTGCGTTGAAGAATGCTGGGGTTTTATAAAGCCATATTTGTAAACTTGGTGATTGAAAAGAGTTCCTAAAGAATTCAGAATTCTTTAGAAACTCTTTTTTTGTGTTTATATGTGCATTCTATCTAAAAAGATTAAAACTTCATTAGAATTTAATATACTGCTTGACTTCGTGCATATAATTTTGTATAGTGAATGGCATCGTTAAGTTAGAGGCATTGAAGCGTTTCAGCTTCTGTGCCTTTTATTTTGTGTTTCGCAAAGAGAGTAACATTTTTGTAAGTTTTGCATCTAATAAGGTAGTTGATTTTGCTTCCAAAAAAGTGTATGCTGAATTAGAAAGGCGAGAAAAATAAAAGTGAAAAGGTATATCTAAAATTTATGACTGAAAAAATTTTAATTGAAATAGAAGAAAAAGCATCCCCCGACATTATCAAATTGCTTGCCTTGGGACGCAAAAAGAAATTTGTCACCTTTGACGACATTTTGAATGTGTTTCCCTCTGCCGAGCAGGATGTTGCCCAACTTGAGGAGGCATTTGCCGCGTTGTTAAGTGCGGGCATCCCTTTTATTGAAGATGCTACTTTGCCCGGTCCCTCCGATGAAGATGTGGAAAAAGCTTCGGAGGAAGAGGATAAAGAGAAAATCGACCAGAACGCCTCTGAAGATTATCTGGCAAATATCGACACCAAAGATACAATAGGCTTATATCTGAAAGAGGTTAGCCGCGTTCCGCTTCTGACCGCAGAGGAAGAGGTGGAGTTAGCTCAACGCATTGAGCGTGGACGTATGGCGCGCGAAGAATTGGCAAAAGGGCGCGTTGGTCTTACCCGTCGTACAGAGCTACGGCGTCTCATCGAAGATGGGTGGGCGGCTCGTGAACATTTGATTACCGCAAATTCCCGTTTGGTGATTTCTGTTGCAAAAAAATATATGGGGCGTGGTGTTCCTTTCCTCGATTTGATTCAAGAGGGGAATATCGGCTTAATTCGTGCCACCAAAAAATTCGATTATAGGCGTGGACACAAATTTAGCACCTATGCAACCTGGTGGATTCGGCAAGCTGTGACGCGTGCCATCGCCGACCAAGGACGCACGATCCGCGTGCCCGTTCACATGGGGGATCAAATCAATAAATTGCTCCGTATTCAGCATCAACTTACTCAAAAATTGGGGCGCGCCCCCTCGGTTGAAGAATTGGCAGAGGCTTTAGAAGTTCCGCCCAAAAAAGTGGAACATATGATTCAAGTTGCGCGTCGCCCGCTTTCTTTAGAATTGCCAACCGACAACGAAGAAGATTCTGTTTTGGGCGATTTCATCGAAGACCAAGATTCCCCTCCACCGGACGATACCGCGACTCATCATCTTTTGCAGGATCATCTTGTCGAGGTCATGGAAAATTTGCCCCCTCGCGAAGTTCGTATTTTGCAATTGCGCTATGGCATTTTAGACGGGCAAGCCTACACCCTCGAAGAAGTTGGACGTAAAATGGGCGTAACGCGTGAACGCGTTCGCCAAATCGAGGCGCAAGCCCTGAGTAGATTACGGCATCCCACCGTGCGTAAAAAATTGCGCGATTATCTGGGAGAATAACCGTTACTCGGCATTCAATCAAATCCTCG
>CAZERH010000429.1:0-1966 GCA_964515535.1 uncultured Anaerolineaceae bacterium | reverse complement strand
ACATTTGGGAGGAGTTCCCAGCAGTGGATGTGCCACCAGTCTTGAAGGGTGTTCCCAAGCGAGCTAAACCTTTCATTGTGGTGTTGCCGCGAGGACCTTCGTCACGGCTGACGGTGAATTTGCGGGTAGTGGGTTTACCATCTTCGCCGACTTCGACTACTTCCACGTCAACGGGGATGATTTCTGCATCAAAGCGTCCGGAAGTGACCGCTTCTGCGGCTTTCAGGTTGCTTTTCATCGCGAAGCTGTCTTGGTCTTCGCGGGTGACGTTATATTTTTCTGCCACGTTTTCGGAAGTCAAGCCCATATTTGTAAAGGCTTCGGGATGATTTTCCGCTTGCGCCAGATTCGGGGCAAATTTATAGCCCGTCATCGGGACTTGGGTCATCGACTCCGCACCACCCGCGATCGCCACGTCAATTTGACCGGAGATAATCGCCTGCGCCGCGTGAGCAATGGATTGCACGCCCGATGAGCAGAATCGGTTAATCGTTTCGGCGGGGACAGTGTAGGGTAAGCCCGCGTTGAGGGCGGTTAAACGTGCCATATTCATACCCTGTTCGCCTTCGGGGAAAGCGCAACCGATGATCACATCATCTACATCGGCGGGGTCAAGTTCGGGAGTCCGTTTGAGTAATTCTTTGATTACAATCGTCGCCATTTCGTCCGCGCGGACGGTCGCCAAACCACCGCGTTTTGCCTTCCCTATCGGGGTACGCACCGCGGCAACGATCACAGCTTCTCGCATTTCCATAATTTTTCTCCTTGTTTATTGAACACGGAGTTTACGGATTTTACGGAGATTCTTTTTGAGTTACGGAGAAAAACGAAAAGCTTTTTCTCCGTAACTTTAATATCTTTTCCGTGCCATCCGCGAAGTCCGTGTTCAAGAAATCTTTTTAACCCAAGACAATGTGCCTTTGCGTTCATTATCAAAAACTCTACGTTGGAACGTAGCCTTGGGTCCAAAATTGAGCAATAAACCTACTTCAAACTCGGTTGCTTTCATATAGTTCCATAATTGAGCTGAGTGTTGGTCAATTATTTTTGAAACAGCTTTTAATTCCAGCAAGATTACTTCGTTGACGACTACATCAGCAATATATTCGCCAATAATTTGTCCGTGGAAATAGACTTTGATGCGTTTCTGTTGTTCAACGCGCAAGCCAAATTCTTGTAGGAGGATGACTAAGGCATTTTCATAAACTTTTTCAGCAAAGCCATAACCGAGTTCTGAATGAACCTTATAAAAGGCTTTCAAAATTTTATCTGTTATTTGATGGTGTTTGCCTTGAAATTTAGCCATAGCCTAATTCTTTTTTTGAACACGGAGAATACGGGGTTTACGGAGTAAGGCTTTTTTATTTTTTTGTACTTCTCCGTACTTTAAAATCCTACTCCGTGAAATCCGTCAACTCCGTGTTCAATAAGTTTTTAGTTTCTCAGCACCTTACCGGTTTTTAGCAATGACTGCATACGCTCTTGGGTTTTCTCTTCACCGCAAAGTGAGAGGAAAGCCTCGCGTTCTAGGTCGAGGATATATTGTTCGCTCACCCAGGTCGGTTTGCTTACGCCGCCGCCGCTCAAGATATATGAGAGCTTATTGGCGATTAATCCTTCAAACTCGGTGATGAATTTACCTTCGGTGAACATATAAGCACCCAATTTCAACGCGCCGAGCAAATCACGCCCTGCGGCGTAGATCATTTCGGGAGCGGGCGGGGTGTAGCCGGTGTTCGCCATATGCAAGGCTTCTTTCTTCGCTTCAGCGAGCAGATGATCGCGACTCAAGATAATGCGGTCGGCAGAGCCGAGAATTTTCATCTGTTGGGCTTCACGCGCAGAGGTGGCAACTTTTGCCTGACCAATTTGCAAGAAGGCTTGTTGGACGAAAGGTAGCGCAACAGCTTCTGCGGTTTTCATCGCAGGGTTAACCACACGGCGCATAATTTCTTTTGTACCGCCG
>CAZERH010000428.1:0-1975 GCA_964515535.1 uncultured Anaerolineaceae bacterium | reverse complement strand
GCCCACAAACAGAAAAATCAGCGCGCCCACAGAGGCAGTACCTACATTGAGCGCGCCAACAGAAAGGAGAACCCAACCAAACCATAATGCCAAGAAATGTCCCGTAAAAAAACCCACCCATGCCAAAATGAGATAAAAAAAGATGCGTTTGGGACCACCACCACGTATAAGATGGAAAAGTGTTCCAAACAAGCTGGCGATGATAAAGCCGAGAAAAAATGAGGGGATTGACATTCTTTATTCTCCTTTGGATGATTGGATGACACCGCCGCCGAGACAGATTTCCCCCTCATAAAAAACAGCCGACTGACCGGGGGAAATGCCGCGTTGCAACGCATCAAACGTGATTTGGGCTTGCGTGCCGCTAGCGGGCTTAATTTTTGCCCAAGCCTCGTTTGCGCCATAGCGAATTTTGACCCGTGCGCGAAAAACAGCCTTGGGGGCAACGCCAATCCAGTTCACATTGGCTACGCGCATCTTTTTTTGTCCCAATTCATCAATAGTGCCGACGATGAGCGTATTTTCGCGCATATCTTTCTCTAAAACATAAAGTGGCTTCGGCGAAAAAACTCCCAATCCTTTGCGTTGCCCAATGGTATAAGATGCCAATCCTTGATGTTCGCCCAAAACTTCACCGGCACGGTTCAAAATTTTGCCGCGTTCTGTGGTTTTCGGAGCGTACTCACGCAAGAAATCGCGATAATCTCCACCGGAGAGAAAACATAAATCTTGACTATCCGCTTTTTCTGCCACCGGAAGATTAAATTGGTGCGCCAATGCGCGTATCTCCGATTTAGGGTATTGCCCGATTGGAAAAACAGATTTTTGCAATTGTTCTTGCGTGAGAACGTGCAAAACGTAGGCTTGGTCTTTCCCGCGATCTACACCACGCAGAAGTTGAATTTCGCCGTCTTCATTTTTACGCGTCCGCACATAATGTCCCGTAGCAATAAAATTTGCACCGAGTTCAAGGGATTCTTGGAGCAAAATTCCCCAACGAATATGCCGATTGCACATCAGGCAGGGATTTGGCGTTTCACCGCGAGCATAACTATCGAGAAAATAGTTTACAACAATATCGCGAAAAGGTTGCTTTGCGTCAATGGTATGAAAAGGAATATCCAATTGCCGTGCCACTTGCTCTGCAAGAGACAGAGATTCGAGGGTACAACACGCATTTTCGCTCTCTTTACCGGGCTGTGACCAGAGCCGCAACATCATCCCCTCTATCTCGTAACCCTGTTCCTTGAGCAACGCCGCGGCGACAGACGAATCTACCCCGCCGGACATAGCTACGATTATTTTTGGCATAGTTTACAAAAGTTAGCAGTTTGCAAGAGGCAAGTAGAAGGTAAAAACTGAAAGCTGAGGTCTGTTATACAACCTCGCCCGTGACTTCGCCCGCACAACGCACAAAATTTAAAACTGTGGGCGTGTTGACGATAATTGTAGCGATATTCCCCTTTACGTCTAGTTTTCCGGTAAACATGGCAGAGCGAGGATCAAGTTTGCCTTGCAAAATGTCTACAAAATCACCGTAAACCGCTTTGAGGATAAAAGCCGGTTTTTTGTCACCGATTTCGTCCCAAACCGCCACCCCGCGGCATTTTCCGTGCCAAAGGTCTACATAAAGGAGAATTTCTTCTTCCAGTTTGTCATCTGGGGTGAGTTGGCAAAGCATATCGCCCTCCCATTTTTTTGCAACCCGTGCATATTTCTCGTCTGTGTTTAGTTTTTCTTCAAGGTCTTCAAGCCATTCTAAGCTGGGGAAAATCGTACTCATTTTCGTCTCCTTCGAGCGGGGATTTTAATAGGTGCATTTTACCACCTCTCTTTGACCATCTCCCCTTCATCATCTATAATGCGGCGACTTTAGTATTTTTTTTCATAGTCTCATAACGCTTTTTCTTCTAAACTTTAAGGCTCATATGTAGAGACAGTGCTAGAAATAGAGTAAACTTGGTGTATGGAATTT
>CAZERH010000427.1:0-1978 GCA_964515535.1 uncultured Anaerolineaceae bacterium | reverse complement strand
GCATCTTGCTCAGCGTGAGCGGAAAGATATTTGCGTCGAAAAAATGCAGGGTGTTAGCACGCAAGTTGAATACTCGTCAGTAGCGGTTTTTCATCCTGTAAAATAAATTTTGCAGAGAAATTGATTTGTCCTTGTGCATATATCGAAGCAAATCTCGGATTACGAAAGGAGAAGTTTGTGTTATCACTAAAAAAAACGATTTTTATCGCCTTAATTTTTATTATCCCCCTTGCTGCGTGTAGTCAAAAAGAAGGTGAGGTAGAAAGAACAGTCTCTTTTATGATTTCCGGTGATCCCGCTGAGCGTTTAGCTTATCTTGAGCTTGTAGACGTTTTTCACCGAAAACATCCTGATATCCATGTTGAGGTAACGCATATTCCCTCCACGAGAGAATACCGCACCCGTTTGGCAACTGAATTTGCCGCCGGAAGCCCTCCCGATATTACGTTGATGAATTATCGGCGTTATGCCAGTTTTGCTACTGAAAATTTGCTCGAGCCACTTGATTCTTATTTGAGGAATAGCGAACTTATCCAGCCCGAGGATTTTTATCCCGTGGCAATTGAAGCCTTTACTTGGGAAGATGAGATTATGTGCTTGCCACAAAATATCTCTAGCTTAGTGGTGTACTATAACGAGGCGTTATTTGACGCCGCAAATATCCTCTACCCTGTGGATGATTGGACTTGGGATGATTTTGTTAGCACCGCCGTTGCGCTTACTCAAGATTTTGATGGGGATGGATTGGTGGATCAATACGGATTGGGAGTGGATTTATCGCTGTACCGTTTAGCACCTTTTGTTTGGCAAAATAGCGCACCGATTGTGGATAACGAACTTGCTCCCACTCGTTTAACATTGACGCGCCCCCCGTCTTTGGAGGCGTTAAAATGGTTTGTAGACCTTCGCCAAGTGCATGGTGTGATTCCCTCTCGAATTGAAGAGGGTGCCATGGATAGCGAAAGCCGCTTTGTAGCGGGAATGACAGCTATGTTTCTTAATAGTCGTCGTGGTACACCAACCTATAGAGAAATTGAAAACTTTACTTGGGATATAGCCCCGCTTCCTAGAAATAAAACTTCAGCGGGCATTTTGCATTCTGACGCTTATTGCCTTTCAACGACAACGAAAAATAAAGAGGCGGCATGGATATTTATAGAATATGTTAATTCTGTTGAAGGGCAGACAATTATTGCCGGTCCTGGGCGTACGGTTCCCTCTTTAATCGAAGTAGCCGAATCAAGTGCCTTTCTAAACCCCTCACAGCTTCCTAGTCGAAGTAGTGTTTGGCTCGAAACTATTCCTACTCTTCGCCGTGTTCCCATTATTAGCACATGGGAAGAGATCGAAAAAACGGCTAGCGAAGAAATTGAACGTGCTGTATATGGAGAAATTACAGCGGAGGAAGCCGCGAAACTTTCTTTTACGAGAACAGAAGAGTATTTTTTTCTTGGGAAGAAGCCAAAATATAAAAAATAGACTCTATTGAAAACAGTGATTTTGGGCTAATGTTAACAAATCGAGAGTTTCTAGAGGGTGTTGGAATTCTTGACGGAAGTTGTGCAATCCACAGGCAATCTCCATGATTAAATCAGCGAATCCTTCTTTCAAATTGCGGTAGACATCTTTGACGATACGGCAACGCTTAACACCTGAGAAAACATTCTCCATTAGAATACGAGTGCTTGAGCAAATCTTGTTGATAAATTTTTCATCTGCGGAAAGTTCACCATTTCGGGGTTTCTTTTTTCCCGGAAAAGTAATTACGCTATCAGGTTCATATCCTTGATAAGCAGTGTCTTTGTCTAGCAAAAAATTTACAGGAAAACGTATATCTTCTTAATCGCAAAGTTTTTTATCATGCGTTTTTCCAGAAACAGTCTCACTCGAACAGATTGCTTTTTTGTTTGTTGCGTTTGTTATAGTTAGGACTTACGTAAATCTCATTTGAACGTAAGTTGTTGGTGCAGATAATCGC
>CAZERH010000426.1:0-1989 GCA_964515535.1 uncultured Anaerolineaceae bacterium | reverse complement strand
TGAATTGGTTTTCTCCCGGATATGGGATGTAATCCTGTGCCAACATCAGCGTGATTACTTCACTATCCGAAAACAGAGGCTTTTTACCAGCTTTTCCTTCGGATAGATACCAGTCGTCTACTATGACATAGACATACATGACCAACAAAAGCTCGGATATTGATATACTTTGCATGGGAATAATCTCCTTTGTATGGTTTTGACACCTTTATTCTGGAGATTATTCCCTCTTTTGTCAATTTTCGATTTCACATAAGACGTTTTGAATATAAGAAGGGTTCTTTAATACGCCTTGTACGACCATATTCACCAAATAAAGGCGCATAAAGGGCGGTTTTAGAGGCGTTAGCGCGCAAAAATGATGACAGACAAGGAAAAGAGAGAGTATACTTATACTCAATTCACCATCAATAAAAAAGGGTTGTGTTTTATGAACTTCACAGAAAAAGCAAATTTTATTTGGACGGTCGCAGATGATATTCTACATTTTGCATTTAAGGCGCATGAATACGGAGACGTGATTTTGCCCTTTGCGGTTCTACGCCGCCTAGATATGGTCTTAGAGGCTAAAAAAGATGATGTTATTAAGCAATATGAACGCTTTAGCCCTGATTTAGATGAGGCTCGCCTAGTGCCTATTTTGCGTCAATCGGCGGGGGGATTGAATTTTTATAACCACTCTTTTTATGATTTGCGCCGTCTTACCCAAGATGCGGGGGCGATTGAGCTTAATTTCAAGAATTATCTCAATGGATATAGCAAAAATGTGCGTGAGATTATCGAGAATTTTCAACTCGATAAAATCATCACCAAATTGGTTAAAAACGATTTGCTCTATGTGCTCGTGGAGAAATTTGCCGAAGTGGATTTAAGCCCGCAAGCGGTCACTAATCACGAAATGGGCTATATCTTTGAGGAGTTGTTGCGCCGTTTTTCGGAGATGAGCAACGAAACGGCGGGAGAACATTACACGCCCCGCGAGGTGATCCGCTTGATGGTGAGTTTACTTTTTGCGGAACATCAGAATGATTTGCAGGGGGAGGGAATCATCCGCACGGTTTTTGATCCCGCTTGCGGGACTGGCGGGATGCTGATTACGGCGAAGGAATATATCCAAAACGAGATCAACCCCAAGGTCGAGGTCGTCATGTACGGGCAGGAGCTAAATGAGCAGACTTACGCCATCGCCAAATCCGATGTATTGATTATGGGGCAAAACGCGGAAAATATCCGCCACGGCTCTAGCTTTAGCGAAGATCGCTTTAAGGGGCAACGCTTCAGTTATATGTTGAGCAATCCGCCTTTTGGGGTCAGTTGGAAGAAGGAGAAAGCCTTTATTGAAAATGAAGCCCGCGACCCGCACGGACGTTTTTCGGCGGGAACGCCGCGTAGCAGTGACGGGGCTTTGCTCTTTTTAGAGCACATGATTTCAAAAATGGAAGCGGGCGGGAGCCGTATTGCAATTATTTTCAACGGTTCGCCCCTTTTTACCGGCGATGCGGGGTCGGGCGAGAGCAATATCCGCAAATGGGTGATTGAAAACGATATGCTCGAGGCAGTGGTTGCGATGCCGACCGAGCTATTTTATAACACCGGCATTGCCACCTATATTTGGATTGTGACCAATCGAAAACCAGCGCATCGCAAGGGGAAGGTGCAGTTGATTAACGCGGTGGATTTTTATGCTCAAATGCGGAAAAGTTTGGGCAGTAAACGGCGTTATTTTAAGGATGAGCATATTGCCGAGATTAAGCGGATTTATGTGGATTTTGCGGAGGGTGCGCGGTGCAAAATTTTCGATAATGAAGATTTCGGTTATACCAAAGTGACCGTGGAACGCCCTTTGACCGAGGCTGGGGTGCCGAAATTAGACAAACGCGGCAACCCCAAACCGAATTCTAAACTACGCGATTATGAGAAAATCCCCCTCAAAGAAGATGTGGAGGCGTATTTTGCCCGCGAGGTCTTGCCCCATGTGCCGGACGCGTG
>CAZERH010000425.1:494-1993 GCA_964515535.1 uncultured Anaerolineaceae bacterium | reverse complement strand
CCTATTCGATTTTCTCTTTGTTTTTACCGATAAAACCAAACTGTCATGTGGCTAGAAAAAATGTACACCCCCAAAGCGAATTAAATCTTTAACTTACGTTGATTTCATGCGCTCCGACAGATTGGATAACGCATGGACACAACTTTTCAAAGCCCTCGACACCCCCATTACAAAGAAAACTGCGACCAAAATCACCGCATCCCGCGCGGATTGGGTGCTCAAACACCCCGACGGCGAATCACCGCATTTTACAGGGCGAAAAGATGAACGCCAAATGCTCACCGATTGGCTTGCGGACGAAAACCATCCCCTGCTGGTATTGCGCGCTCTGGGCGGATTTGGTAAATCGGCTCTAACTTGGCATTGGATTAATAACGACCTTGACCCCGCCGACTACCCCAAAGTTTTAGGGTGGTCATTTTATGATGAGCGGAATTTTGGCGATTTTCTCGCCGAAACATTGGCATATTTAACCGAAAAGCCCGCACTGAAAACTCCCTCCCGCCAAAATGTAGAAGAATTACTAAATGAATTAGAAAAAGAAGGCATTTTACTCGTTTTGGACGGCTTCGAGCGCGCCCTACGCGCTTATGAGAGCATGAACGCCGCCTATCAGGAAGATGGGGAAGAAGAGCAACACGATACGCGCCTTATTTCTCCGCTGGCAGAGTATTTTTTGAAAGGGATTGCCACTCTCCCCGCGATGAAGGGCAAAATTTTAATCACCACCCGCCTTACGCCGAAAATTTTATACGGGCATGATGGCTTGCTCATAACAGGATGCGAAGAAAAAGAACTAACCGCTCTCGCCAAAGAAGACGCGGTACTTTTCTTTCAAAATTTAGGCATTAAAGGCACACATACGGAAATCGAATCCGCTTGCGCGCCCTATGGTTATCACCCCTTAGGTTTGCGTTTGCTTGGCGGTTTGATTTTGAAGGATTTTAGAAATCCTAAAGATATAAAGGTGGCGCAAGGACTTAATCTCATTGGCGATTTGAAGCAACGCCAACATCACGTTTTGGAACAAGCCTATAATTCCCTTTCGGAAGAAAGACAAAAATTATTTAGCCGAATTGCTTGTTTTCGTGCGACAATTTCTTTTCAGGCGTTGGAAGCGATTGCCGAAGATAGAGAAAGTTTTGAAAAAGATATACGCGATTTTATCGAGCGCGGTCTTCTTCACCATACCGAAGAGCAATTTGACCTCCACCCCATCGTGCGCCGTTACGCCTACGAACGCCTAACCGCCCCCGAACGAAAAACTGCGCATACTCCTTAGTAGATTATTTCTCAGCCGTCCCGAAAGCAGAAAAAATCGAAAGCCTAAACAACCTTGCCCCCGTAATTGAACTCTATCACCACATGGTGCGGGTGGGGCAGTTTGATGAGGCTTTCATGTTGCTGTATCAAAGATTTGCAGATGTTTTGTTGTATCAATTTGGAGCGTATCAACTATACGCGGAATTATTATTAGCATTATTCCTGAAAGGTGAGGC
>CAZERH010000425.1:0-484 GCA_964515535.1 uncultured Anaerolineaceae bacterium | reverse complement strand
AAGTTCTCTACTATAAATCTTGAAGTTATCAAACACAGATTGAACTTTTAAGTACATTATTTGAAGATAACACAAACTTATTACCGAAACTACAAGAAAAAGCTAAACAGGCTCATTGTTGTAATGAGCTTGCATCTGCTCATTCTATGAATGGAACACCACGTTTCGCTTTGCCTCTTTATAAAAACTTCATTTTACTTTCTGAGAAACGGGGTTCTGAACTTAATACAATTATTGGTCTAAGCAACATTGCACATATGGTGCAACTTCATTGTGGGGCACTAAAACAAGGAGAAGACAACTTACTTCGTAGTATCGGACTTTGCGCTAAAACCAGAAATAAACTTACGCTTTCTTGGGAAGCAACCAACCTTTCAGAGTTAGGACGTTTTCATATCTATCGAGGTAATTGGACAACAGCAGAACAGGTTATTTCTGCTTCTTTGGAATTATTTTTCGGTTTATAGAATCTGCTTCCTGAAAT
>CAZERH010000424.1:0-2003 GCA_964515535.1 uncultured Anaerolineaceae bacterium | reverse complement strand
GAGGTGGTACCGCGGAGAATGTCTTCGTCCTCTTGAAGGATGAAGGCGTTTTTATTTAAGTCTCTACAATAAAGTTTTTCTCTGTGTTCTCTGTGAACTTCGCGAAGCATACCCGAAAGGGTACAGTGGTGAAACTTACGCAATTTTTTTTTTAGGAGTTAATCGAATGAAACACGAATTACCAAAAACCTACGACTTCAAAGATACCGAAGAACGGATCTACAAAATGTGGGAAGAAGGCGGATAATTCAAACCGCATAACGACCCCAACGAGCCGGATTTTGACCCGAACGTGAAACCCTTTGTGATTTCCATCCCGCCCCCCAACGTGACCGGCGAACTACATCTCGGCCATGCCATGTTCGTCAGCATGGAAGATTTGATGATTCGTTATCATCGCATGAAGGGATATTCTGCGCTCTGGGTTCCCGGCTCCGACCACGCTGGGATTGCTACGCAATTAATGGTCTCGCGCCATTTGCTCAAGACAGAAGAAGTGACCCTCGAAGAAATCGGGCGCGAAAAATTCCTTGAATACGCGTGGGAATGGAAAGATAAATACCACGACCGTATCACGGGACAAATCCGCCGTTTGGGCGCGTCTTGCGATTGGGATAGAGAACGCTTCACCCTCGATGAGGGTCTTTCGAAAGCTGTCCGCGAGGCATTTGTGCGCCTGCACGAAAAAGGATTGCTCTATCGCGGTCCGCGCCTCATCAACTGGTCGCCCGGATTGAAAACCGCCGTCTCTGACCTCGAAGTGGAATACCACGAAGAAGAAGGCAAACTCTATTATTTCAAATATATGCTGGCGGATGGCGATGACTACATCCCTGTAGCCACCACGCGCCCCGAAACCATTTTGGGCGACACGGCGGTTGCCGTGCATCCCGAAGATGAACGCTATCAGCAGTTTATCGGCAAAAATGTAATTGTTCCGATGCTCGGACGTGAAATCCCCGTGATTGCCGATGAATATGTAACGCGCGAGTTCGGCACGGGCGCGCTAAAAATCACGCCCGCCCACGATCCCAACGATTACGCCATTGGCGAAAAGCATAATTTGCCTCTCATCTCCATTTTAGATAAAGATGCCAAAATTAACGAGAACGGTGGTGAATATGAAGGCATGGATCGTTTTGAAGCCCGCGAAAAACTTTGGGAAGATATGCGCTCTGCCGGTTTGGTGATTAAGAAAGAGACTCATATCCATCAAATACCCCGTTCACAGCGCGGCGGCGAAATCATCGAACCGATGATTTCCACGCAATGGTTTGTGAAAATGGACAGCCTCGCCGAAAAAGCATTAAAAGTGGTACAAGATGGCGACATCAAAATTATCCCCAGCCACTTCACGAAAGTTTATTATAACTGGATGGAAAATATCCGCGATTGGTGCATTAGCCGCCAACTCTGGTGGGGACACCGCATCCCGGTTTGGTATTGCAATGATTGTCGCGAAACGACAATTAAACGTGAAGACCCCACCGAGTGCGCTCATTGTGGAAGCAAAAATATCCAACAAGACCCGGATGTGCTAGATACTTGGTTCTCCTCCGGTTTGTGGACTTTCTCCACACTTGGCTGGCCCGAAAAAACGCCCGATTTTGAGTATTTTCACCCCACCAGCATCATGGAAACCGGCGCAGATATTCTCTTTTTCTGGGTCGCCCGCATGGTGATGGATTCGCTTGAATTCACCGGCGAAATCCCCTTCCACACCATCTATTTGCACGGTCTCATCCACGATGAGCATGGCAAGAAAATGTCCAAGACAAAGGGTAACGTGATTGACCCTCTCATCGTCATGGACGAACTCGGCACCGATGCCCTCCGTTTCACACTTTTGGTCGGCTCTACGCCGGGGAAGGATACCAATCTTAGTTTGAAGAAGGTGGAAGCGAATCGCAACTTTGCCAATAAAATTTGGAACGCCACCCGCTTTGTGATTTCGATGATTGATTCTGTGGAAGCGGACGACAAACCTGCTACCGTTGATTGGA
>CAZERH010000423.1:0-2008 GCA_964515535.1 uncultured Anaerolineaceae bacterium | reverse complement strand
AAGTGTAGCATAAGTTTGTTTGATACTTCCCAGTATATTCGAAAACTATTTAATATACCCCGTGGAGAAAAACATGACAACCTTCTGGCATAATAAAAAAGTAGTTATCACGGGCGGAGCAGGTTTTCTCGGCTCTTTCGTGATTGAAAAACTAAAAGCGCGCGGTGCGACCGACATCTACGTCCCGCTGATTGAAGATTATGATTTGACCGACCGCGATGATATCCGCCGTATGTACGATGTGACGCTGGAGGGCGTTGACCCCGCTAAAACGGTCGTGATTCATCTCGCCGCGCATGTGGGCGGGATTGGGGCGAACCGCGAGCATCCCGCCGAATTTTTCTACGATAATTTAATGATGGGCGTACAACTCATGCACCAAGCTTGGGAGCGCGGTGTTGGTAAATTCATCGCGATCGGTACGGTTTGCGCGTATCCTAAATTTACATCGGTTCCCTTCAAAGAAAAAGATTTGTGGGATGGCTACCCCGAAGAGACCAACGCACCTTACGGTTTGGCGAAAAAAATGATGTTGGTGCAATCGCAGGCATATCGTCAGCAATACGGTTTCAACTCAATTTATTTGCTCCCTGTCAACCTTTATGGACCGCGCGATAATTTTAATTTAGAAACATCTCACGTCATCCCGGCGTTGATTCGCAAAGCCATCGAAGCCCAAGAACGCGGCGATAAGGAATTAATCATTTGGGGAGATGGTTCCCCGACCCGAGAATTTATGTACGTTGAAGACGCCGCCGAAGGAATTTTGACCGCAAGCGAAAAATATAATAATTCCTACCCTGTTAATCTTGGTTCAGGCTATGAAATTCCCATCAAAGATTTGGCAGAGATGATTGCCCACCTAGCTGGTTTTGAGGGCAAATTAGCTTGGGACACATCCAAACCCAACGGACAACCCCGTCGCGGCTTAGACGTAACCCGCGCTAAAGATTTTTTTGGTTGGGAAGCACAAGTCTCTTTTGAAGAAGGAATGCGAAAAACGATTGAGTGGTATAAAGAAAATAGCGACCATAAGCCAGCCTTAGATGATTTATGTCAATCCGGTTGAGGTAATACGCGTCCGCTCAAAACACCGAGTGTCTTAAAGACACTCATGTTTCTATTTACTGAAAAACCACCAACTTATTCAATACGAAATTCCAGACAAAAGATGCCGCGGACGCCAGCCCTAGCGCAACGATCTCGGGCAAAGCGAAAGTCTCCAATGCGAGCGACATCGTTCCCGCGTTGATGGCGAGGGCGAAAATGTGGGTAAGGGTAAAAAGTCCCGCCGCACGCCAGGTATTGCCGCGTGCGCCAAAAGTCCAACTCCGATTCCAGAAAAAACTATTCAGCATCCCGACCGCGTAGGCGATGCCTTTCGCGAGAACCAGCGCAGAGCCAAATCCCAGCCAACGGGTAAGCAGGAGGTACGTCCCCGCGTCAATCGCGGTGTTCAGCATGCCAACGGTCATAAATTTGGCAATCTGAATAACCGTCCCAGACAACAAAAGTCTCAAAGACTTTTGTTGTCTCTGCTCGATGATGGTGTTATTGAGCGCAGTCATACAGCACCTCGTTTTGGGATGGTGGACGTAGCCCGCCCACTTGTTGCGGATTCTGCATCTGCGGCGGTTTTTTGGCTTCAACACCCGGTACGCTCGTGGGGACACATGATTCGTGTACCCAATCAGAGATGTCACGATGGGCATTATTGATATTGTCGGTGTAGAGGATATAGCGCAATTCTCCGGTCGCCACCATTTCGGCGACACCCTCCGCGTCAATCACTTGGTCACTGCCGCTAAATCCGCCGAAGGTGAGAACAGGTCGTCCCGTTTCGAGGATGTAGGGGGATGCACTACGGGCGTTGACGGTGGCGAGGAGGTAAGAATCGGGGTCGGTGTTGGCGAGAAGGAAGTCAATGATCGCGTTTTCGTTAGAGGTGGTGACATCGTTGTTCGGGGTCATAAAGGGTGTCGGTTGGGTATCGTTGAGGGTGGCGGTG
>CAZERH010000422.1:0-2023 GCA_964515535.1 uncultured Anaerolineaceae bacterium | reverse complement strand
ACCACAGCCCCACAAACACATGTGGGGTGCTACGCGAAGTTCACAGAGACCACAGCGTTTTTTCTCGTGTTTTTAAAGATTCTCTGTGAACTCAGTGCGCTCTGTGGTGAGATTTTTAAGATTCGTCAGCCAACCGAGTCTTGAGTCTCAAGTCTGATTAACAAAAACGAGACGCGCCCAAAACTCGGCGCGCCCCGCATTCAAATCAATAAAACTTACTCGTCGGCTTCTTCTGTGTTTTCTTCTGCTTTTTCGGTCTCTATTTCTTTTTCAGGTGCATCGGTAACTTCAACTTCTTTTTCTTCTTCTTCGGTTACTTTTGCTTCTGCTTTTTTGGCTTCTTTTTCTGCCTTTTTAGCCTCTTTCTTGGCTTCCTTTTCGGCTTTCTCTAAATCGCCGGTGGCAATATCTTTCATACGCTCTAAGGTCATTCGCGTCATCAACTGCGCCGCAGATTGTTGAGCGATATTATTGGCGATACTCTTCTGAGCGCGTTGCCCGCCTTTTATATCCGCAAGATTAAAGCCCTGAGAAGTTAACCCGGAAAGTGTTTGCGTAAATTCGGCATTCAAATCTTCTTCTTTGAGTTCGAGTTTTTCCAAACTGGCAAGTTCATCAAAAATCATGCCCCGCTCCAGGCGTTCTTTTGCGGCAGGGCGAGCTTCTTCTTCGGTGAATTTCTCTGCATCCGTTTCTTGCATTTTTAGGTAGGCTTCAAATTCCATCCCCTGCTGTGATAGACGTTGCTTCATATCCTCAAGCACATACTCTGTTTCTCTATCCAAAGCCTGCGGGGGATATTTAATCGTTGCACCTTCTTTAATCTTATCGATTAACTCGGTATAAAACTCATCATCATATTCAGTGCGTGCTTCTCTCTCAAGGTCTTTTGCGATAATCTCGCGCAACTCTTCCATGGTTCCACCGGAAAGTCTCTGCGCAAAATCATCATCCAGATCGGGGAGTTTTGTGCCGTGAATGACATTAACAGTCACTTTATATTTTACTTTTGCACCCTGCAAGTTTTCATCTTTGTGGTCTTTAGGATGTGTTTTACTAATCGTTTTGGATTCGTTCAAATTCATCCCGATCAGCTTCTTTGCAAAACCTTCAAAAGGTTCTTCGCCCTCGCGTTTTTCTGCGCTTATAAAAACGGGGTGGTCTTCTTCTTCGAATACGATCGCGTCTTCGGCATCTGCGCCCACTTTTTTGCCTACAATATGGGCTTTAATATAATCGCCTGCTTTAATAGGACCTTCTATCTCCTCGGTATTCGCGTACATTCCGCGCAACTCTTCTAATTTTGCGTCTACATCCGCCTCACCCAACTCTTTGAATTTATACTCCATCCGAATATCGCGATAATCACCCAACTCTATTTCAGGTTTTAGCGGGATCGTGAAAACGAATTTAGGCGGCTCAAGGCTTTCCATTTCTTCCAATGAGCCTTGTGCGCCCGGCTCAAGATCAGATTCTTCCAGAGCTTTCGGGTAAACATCTTCAAGCAAAATATCTATAGCACTTTCAACAATTGCCTGCTCGCCATAATGTTGCACAATTACCTTATAAGGAGCTTTGCCGGGACGAAAACCGGCAATTTTGCCATGTTTCGCCAATTGACGAGCGGCACGTTTTTTGGCAATATCCATGCGCTCTTGTTCCAACTCAACAGTCATCGTAACTTGATGATCTTCACGGGGGGTTATTTCGATTTTCAAAATGAATTTCCTTCTCTAAATAGTTTTTTCTGGGATGAAATACCGCATCGCGCGCGGTTTGGGCTTGCATCCGTTTAACCGTCTTTTCTTTAGCTTTCTAACAGAGACCTGACAAGTCTTCGCAAACCTGTCAGGTCTAATAAGGTGGGGACGGCGGGACTCGAACCCGCACACCGGTAAAGGTACATGGTCCTAAGCCATGCGCGTCTGCCAAATTCCGCCACGTCCCCAAATTGCGGAGAGAATTATAAGCGGAAGGGGGAAGAGCGTCAAATAAATTTTGATGGCAAAATGCAGAATGATGA
>CAZERH010000421.1:0-2045 GCA_964515535.1 uncultured Anaerolineaceae bacterium | reverse complement strand
CGGGAGAAGAAATGACCCTAATCGAAACATGGATTGCGGTTTTGACGAAGCCGAAGAAAGAAACCTTTGTGCAAGTTGCCGCTCAATCTAGGGCAACAACCGGCAATGCCTTCTTGTGGGCGTTTTTTGCTATCCTCGTCGGTTCCTTTGCCAATTTTATTGCGCAGGCAATTTCTATGGGGAATATGATGAGCGTCTTTGAAGACTTCTTGCCGCCCGAAATGGCAGGGCAGTTACCAATGGGCGCAGTGCCTTCACTTGGATTTGGCACCATTATCTGTGGTGCGCCCGTCGCGGCAATTATGGGTGTTTTCGGTTTTGCAATTAGTGTTGCACTCGTCCAATGGGTGGCAAAACTTTTTGGTGGCACCGGTTCTTTTGAGAAATTAGCCTATACCTTCTCAATGATCCTTTTCCCTTATGCACTTATCTCAGCTGTGCTGGTTTTGCTCTCAGCAATACCTTTTGTTGGCTTATGTTTCGGGATAGTGACCTTCGGCTTAGCTATCTATCAGATAGTTCTTCAAGTATTGGCGGTTCAAGCCGTCAACAATTTAGATACGGGTAAAGCCATTGGTGCTATCTTCCTTCCCGGCTTGGTCGTTTTCCTGTTTATTTGTTGCTGTTTTGTTCTTTTCGGCACACTGTTAGCCCCCATTATTGGCGATATATACAACAGCATGCCTCCCATCCCTGAACTTTACTAAATAAAAATTTACCCCAAAAAGCCTCTTGTCTTTACCAGCAAGAGGTTTTTTTGATTTATAATACTCACCATGAAAATACAAACCCTCGAACTCCAAATTGGAAAAATTCTTACAGAAAGCGAGCAAAAGGTCGCCTTCGCGGAATCCTGCACGGGCGGGCTAATCGGGCATCGCATCACCAATATCCCCGGCGCATCTGCGTATTATTTGGGCAGTATCACCGCTTACGCCTACGAAGCCAAAGTCCATTGGCTCAATGTTTCTTGGGATACCCTCAAGGCGCACGGTGCGGTTAGTCGTGAAGTTGTTTTGGAGATGGCGAAAGGTGTGCGGGATGCGCTCCAAGCCGACATCGGACTCAGCGTGAGCGGGATTGCCGGTCCCGGCGGCGGATTGCCCGACAAACCGGTCGGCACGATCTGGATTGGGCTTGCTACCGCCGAAGGAACTTGGTCACGTCACTTTTGCTGGGATGGCGACCGCCTCCAAAACAAAGCCTACTCCGCCGACGCCGTTTTGCAAATGCTCTTAGACTATTTGCAAGGCGAGCGCAATTTAGATGAAGCGTAAGGAAAGCTATGTCAAATAATATCTCCATTCTTTTTCTCGGAAAAACTGATGACCCTTATTGCCAAGCCGGGCTTGAGTTTTGCCAGCAAAACAGCGATAACGTCACATCTCTTCTCGGCACTTGGGGAGACCCTCTTAGCGATGAAGTGAAAAACTGGCACGGTGATTTAATTCTCTCCTACCTTTCGCGTTGGATCGTTCCTAAATATCTCCTTGAGCGTGCTCAACTCGCCGCGATCAACTTCCATCCCGCCTCCCCTGATTACCCCGGGATTGGATGCAATAATTTCGCCCTTTACGACAACGCCGAAGAATACGGTGCGACTTGTCACCACATGGCTCCCAAAGTGGACACAGGCGGAATCGTGAAAGTATCCCGTTTTCCTGTTTTTCCCAACGACACGGTTACCTCAATTTTGGAGCGCACCTACACCTATCAACTCGTTCTCTTCTATGATGTTCTGGGCGGTATTTTCAAAGATGAGCCGCTTCCCGTCTCGGAAGAAAAATGGACGCGAAAACCTTATTCCCGTAAGGAATTTGATGAATTAATGACCATCACCTCTGATATGAGCAAAGAAGAGATTATGCGCCGAATCCGTGCCACAGATTTTGGCGATTGGCAACCAAGCATCAAATTGCACGGATTCACTTTTAAGCATCAGCCCAAAGAATAGTGCTGGTTATACTCACAAAAAAACGCTTGGCGCAACAAGGATAAAAAATGAAAATTATTAACAACGAAAAATTAATCAAACGCAACGCCAC
>CAZERH010000420.1:0-2048 GCA_964515535.1 uncultured Anaerolineaceae bacterium | reverse complement strand
AAAATGCTTGCATTTCCTATTTGTTTTAAATTACTTGCACAAGCTATAGCCTGTCCTTTTGCACGCGCTTTTGATAGAGCGGGAAGTAACATTCCAGCAAGGATTGCTATAATAGCTATGACGACGAGTAATTCAATGAGTGTAAAACTTTTCTTTTTCATTTTTTGTTCTCCTTTCTTTTGCTTGTTTAATGGGTCTTGCAAAATAGCTTAACCCTTTCATTTTAAACGATTTATATTTCTTTTTTATTTGAAAAATCCTCCAAGTTGTAATATATTGTAACTTCTTACCCTACAATAAACTACAACTTGTCAAAAGGATTAAAAATTATGCAATTTTCACTTTTCTATGACTACTTCGCCATCGTCAATTCGTGCTCATTCCTGAAAAAATATGATGCACTTTTCTTGGCTTGTGAGATGATCAACGACCAACCCGACTTTCCTGCCTTTGGACGCAAAGGCTATCCTCGTTCAGCATACATCAAGGCTTTGGTCTATCAGAAAGCCGAGAGAATCAAGTTTGTTTCTGATCTTGTTCGTGACTTGGAAAGCCGTCCGATATTAGCCAGAATGTGCGGTTTCGAAGAGGGGCGAATCCCAGATGCTTCACAATTCTCTAGATTTTTGAGCAACACCAACAATTCCGAACTTGAAGAGCTTTTTCATCAAGCTGGACGCATGAATGTTGCTCACGGCATCGCTACACTGGATGTGCTAATCGCCGATTCCAAACCAATTAAAGCCAATACCAAGCACAACAATCCTAAAAATCCTAATCGTTCCCTCGACAAGACTAAGAATATCAAGCGCAACCCCGCAGCCACATTAAGTTATTATTCATACTTAAAACAACCTTTTGATGGCAAAAACAAAGAATTTGCCTACTTCTGGGGATACCGCACCCACGTTCTAATCACTCAGGAAGGAATACCCCTGATAGAAGTAACTCTGCCCAATAATCAAACTGACGGTAAAGTTGCCAAAAAGATGTTGCGCAAACTCGTCCGGGTTTACGGGCAAAAGAAAGGCAGAATATTCCTTGGTGACGCCGGATACGATGATCGTGAACTGTACGACTTCATTGTCGAACAACTCAAAGGCGAACCATTTATTCCCTTAAATCCGCGAAATACCCAACCGCCTAAAGAACTTGGCAAGCACGGCTTGCCGCTTTGCGAAGCCGATTTGGAAATGAAGTTTGCTGGAATGTCTCCAGACGGCAATCGAAAGCGTAAAAAATTTCGTTGTCCGATTATCCTCGGAAACAAAAAAGAGAAAGCTCAACTTCCCAAACAGTGTCCTGTCGAACACAAGCGTTTCAATGAAGGAAAATGTTATGGCTGCACCGCCTATATCGACGTTACCGACGACAACCGGA
Organism: uncultured Anaerolineaceae bacterium; assembly: GCA_964515535.1. Taxonomy (GTDB): domain Bacteria; phylum Chloroflexota; class Anaerolineae; order Anaerolineales; family Villigracilaceae; genus Desulfolinea. The sequence goes on along the minus strand of CAZERH010000420.1, from coordinate 668 downwards.
GTCGTGTGCCCCGTGAATCAAAACGCTACAAAGACACCTATAAAGACCGCACGGGTGTTGAACGATATTTTTCCAGACTTGGACCTCGTGATATCGAGGAGATGGCTGTTTATAAGTACCGTTCAGTTCGCAATCAAATGACGATCGCGCATTTAACCTTGAGTCTGACTGCCATTGCTGCGGCGCTCATCCTGAAACAACCGGATAAAATCCGCTGTTACAAAACTTTCGCTGACGCAGCCTGAGCGTAACCATAAAAAAGTAAAATTGTCAAACAACACGCGTTTTATTAGAACGCAGGGCTAACTACGCCCGAATTTTCTATTTTTTGAATCAAAAAGCTAATTTTGATGTCAATTAAAGCCTTACGGCTGTCATTTCTTACTTTCCGGCCGTGGACCGAGCCTTTCAACTTTCAACTTCCGTCCGAAATCACGTATTTCGCACGACTCATAAATAATTAAATACTAAGATTCAATTATAGCGTACTTGGCTGACCAACTTGGACAGGTGTCATATCAGTATCACAACCACTGTTTTCAAACCATTTTGCTGTAGGATAACCTTTCACGTGTCCGTCTAAGAACAAGATGTTACCAAATTCATCATGGTTGGCAGCGCCACTATTGTGAGTAGCTGAAGCGTCAGAACGGTCTGCGCTAAGAGCT
>CAZERH010000419.1:0-2059 GCA_964515535.1 uncultured Anaerolineaceae bacterium | reverse complement strand
GCAAGTATAAGTCACCTCTTCGGGTGTGTATTTTTTTCCACATAAAGAACATTCGTAACCGAGAAACTTATTCATAATTAATTCCTTTATTCCATTTTCTACAAAAATTTACCAATTCGCATATTTTGTTCTTCCAAGCTATTAAGTCCTAGCAAAAAACTGAACTTCTTGGAAAACAATGCCAAAAAGCAGAGATGCTTTTTTCTCTCCGCAGATTTTACCGCGTCAACTTCGCTCCGCAAGACCTGCAAAACTTATCCTTTTCGCTAGAACGACTGCCACACTCGTGGCAATACTTCCCCGCCTCCCCAGATTCATGGCGTTTTCGATTCTGCAAAGAAGAATTGTCTCCACGCCCCGCTAAAAAGAAATAGAGCAAACCGCCTAAAATCAAAGCAATGCCCACCCCAACCAAAATTGCAGGCAAAGAATCGCCTAAAGAAAAAGAACGCTCATTGCTTTCAGGAACACCACCAACCTCAACGGGCATAGATGAAACAGTTAAATCATCACTGTTTTTATCATAAGAAAGCTCTATAGAAAAAGGCTCCTCCGCTTTCACCTCACCGACAGAGAGTGTATGAAGCGTGACACCATTCTCCGCCCCCGAGCCACTAAAAGCAGGGATAGACGACAAATTACGCACATCGGGTGGCTCTAAAAATTCAACAAACAAATCTTCAACATCATACTCGCTCTTCCATACCAAAGAAAAATTTCGCGTTGTCTCGTTTTTCTCCAATGGCTCATAATATTCAACGCGGTAAAGTGTCAATTCATCCATAATCAGCGTCAAAACTTTTTCATTCCCATCTTGAATAAGCGGATTATAAGGCACAGTCAGCATCTTTCCCCCTGAGAGTTTAGCGACTGCATTCAGTTTGGCATCCAACGGGATGCGAATTTTGATTTCCGCGGGCAAAACCGCATCGTCCGCAAGCGTAAGAGAATACATAATCAACATTTCAGGGCTATCATATTCCGACCAAAGTTCAATCCCCAACTCTGCAAATTTTACTGCGCTTTGTGCTGAAACTAAGGTAGGAAAAAGCAATAGCCCTACCATCAAAATTAAAAACAACCATTTTTTCATAAAAAAGTCTCCTCATTCAAATTTCCCCGAATCTTACCACGATTGCCCGCCCTCATCCGAAGGGTTTCAGCCTTAGCATTTAACAATTGCCAACAAATTTTATTTATAGGCGTTGGCACAGAAAACGCCTCGCCAATCTGCACAATTGCTCCGCAAATTGCATCAATCTCAGTCGGAGCACCGCGCTTTAAATCTTGTAGCATGGACGATAAATTAGATGATGTTTGCCTCGCCACATCCTCCACCGCCTCAACCGGATTTTCAAAACGAAGCGGGATATTTTGCACCTTTGCGAGAGATGCCACCTCACACGCTAACTCAGCCATCAATGCTCTCGCCTTTGGGATTTTGAGCAAATCGCCATTTGGAATATCCAAAAGTGCAGTTAATGGATTAATCGCCGCGTTAATCACCAACTTACTCCAAATCAAAGATCGAAGATTCGCAACGCGCGCAACCTCAAACTCGCTTGCCCGCAAAAGAACTTCTATCGGTGCCAAACGTGGATGCGCCCCCACCGACACCCGCGCCGTTCCGCTAATTTTCGCTATCCCCGGCTTCAGCAAAGACGCGCCCACAACCGTCACGCCCTGCGCAACGCGCTCATTTCCTAAAACACTGCTAAGAATATCCCCATTCCCCAAGCCGTTTTGGAGAGTAAGTACAATCCCCTCCTCGGCAAGACAATTTTTCAGTTGATTTGCTATATATCGCGTTTGCCAACTTTTGACCAAAAGAATAGCATACTGCGCTTTCTCGCATTTAATCACAGCTCTTACAGGGTAAAATTTTTCCTTTCCATCAGAATCGACCAACCCCGCACCATATTTATTCAACGCAATAATCGCATCTTGCCATGTACCAAGCATCGTTACATTAACCCCAGATGCCGAAAGGCGCGCCGCAAAAAGGGTAGCGAGAGAACCTGTCCCCACGATGAGTATGTTTTCTTTTTTCATATAATAT
>CAZERH010000418.1:0-2067 GCA_964515535.1 uncultured Anaerolineaceae bacterium | reverse complement strand
AAAAAAGCCCCTAAAATTAGGGGCTTTTTTGTATTTCTTGCTGAATCTCATTCCCAATTTAAAACACCGCTAAAACGATAATTTTGTGCCAAAACTTCTAAATCTAAAAGATTAATAATCCCATCGCTATTTAAGTCTGCAATTTCGGGTGAGGCGGTATGATAATTTATAGAAATCGTTAGGGCATCTAGCTGATCGATGACATTATTATTATCAATATCTCCGGCGAGCAGACCGATATTTTGCATTGTGTGGATGCTCCCTGAGGTTAATGAGACACTCCCGCGAGCAGAAATAAATCCGCCTGCTTCGGCGGTGATGGAGTATTCTCCGGCAGGTGCACTGAGCATAAAAGTACCATCCGCTTGAACGGATACGGAGGTGAATAATAAATTTTCAGAATCGTAGAGACTCACAGTAACCGGTTTAGCGGCAATTACTTGACCATTAATCTGCGCCACGCTTGGGTCGGGATTCGGTGTTGGCGTAGGCGCAGGAGGTGGCGTGCCTGCCAAGATATTCAAAACGAGACTATCCGAACCAATATCGGTGAGAATTCCATCTCCCAGAGATATATTTGCCGAACATTCGATGGTGGATTGACCCTCTTTTAAACCAGTGAGGTCAAAGCTAAAAACGGCTCCGTTTTCAGTTGCCTTCTGACCATGGCTTCCGGCAATTGCGTAAATAAAAGAACTGTTTTGAGGTCCACTGATGGCAGTAGCCGGATTTGTGCCGAAGAGGTCTTTGCTAACCATATTATTAACTTCGAGCAAATTGGCATCGTAAGAACAAGTAATTTCTGTGCTTTCATATTCTGCGGGGGGAACTTTTTTGAAATATACAGTAACAGTTGTTTTTTCGCCAACTTTCACATTTCCGGAGCCAACTACAGAAATAGCTTTGTCGACCGTTCCGCACCCTTCTAAAATCAAGTTATAAAACCCCTGACCTTCTTGCGGCTGAATTTGGACAAAATAATCTCCGGCAGGTTGTGTGCTGGTCAAAAACTCGGTTTCTCTAGCCAATTCATTGCCATTGGTATCCAGTAAAACAATCAAAGGGGATAATCCGGCGGTAGTTGGGTGCGCCGTTAGAGAAAAGGTAGTTGCATCAGTTAGGAGAAAGTGCCATTCTTCGTAACGATATTTATCCACACTTCCTGTATAGGTTGTATCACAAGCAATATCACCCAGCCTTTCAATTTGAAGGAGGGGGATATTTAATAGCAGGTCATATTGGTACGCTATTTGACCGTTTTTAGTAAATGTTGTTCTATTGAATAACCGATTATAGCCAACCTGCCAGCCCGCAAAAGTTGCCGCTTCCATATTTGGACGAATTGAGAAATGCACGTGCGGAATATCGCGATCTACTGGGGGGCAAAAGCGTTGTGTACCCGTTCCGCTTGCGATAATCCCGATGCGTTGATTTCTATAAACGGTATCACCCAACGCCACTTGGATTTTTGCAAGGAACTGATATTCAGTATCCCACCCTCCGGGATGACGAATAACTAAATGACAAGAGGATATTTTAACAACAGTTCCCGCCGCCGCCGCTGTCACCCAAAAATTCGAGGTATCTTCCCCTTGCACCATATTTTTGCGTGGCGCAAAATCTACCGCGCCGCCATTTGTATAGAGGTGCGGGCTTCTTGGTCCGCGTTTGAAACCATTATCAAATCCGTCCAGCGAAACCCACGCCTTACCTTGTTCCCAAGGCAGTTGAAAAACATCTGCTGGTGGGATTGTTGTTTGAGGGAGCGCGTTTGCGCTATTGGTTGGGATTAATAATACGAAAATAAATAGGATGATGAGCCGAAATTTGGATTTAGATTTCATAATCGTGCCTTTTTGGCGGACGAGTTACCGCGTTACAACCTTGATTTTGGCTTGGGTGCTGTACTCAAGCCGATTTTTGGCGTGAGCGGGGTCAAGTTTACGCTGTGAAGATGCCGGTTGAGGGCATTCAAGTTCAAATCAAGTTCGAGGCGGTTTCTCATCCTTGTTGACTTATATTCTTTTTGCCAAGATAGATATACACAACAGCACCAACGATTAGGCT
>CAZERH010000417.1:0-2075 GCA_964515535.1 uncultured Anaerolineaceae bacterium | reverse complement strand
GTGCGATTTCATCGAAAACACACCTTTTGGTAGCCGGAGGGTTATCTGTTCTGGCGTTCTTTGTTCTTCGCGCGGCATTTAAAAATGAAGATGATGGGAAAGAACTTTCTCCAAAGATGTGACGATAATACATATCGTATTTTAGGCTTTTAGAGTATATTAGGCGCGCTAAATATTGTGCAAAATAACACTTTCGAAAAGGAAATGAAAAAATGAAACAAATTTGTGTAGTTGGAGTCGGGTATGTAGGGCTTGTTTCCGGAGCCTGCTTTGCCGATTTAGGCAATCGCGTGATTGCCTTAGATATTGACGAAAAACGCGTAGAAAATCTCAATAAGGGCATTATGCCCATCTACGAACCGGGCTTAGAAGAATTAGTAGAACGCAACGTAAAAGCGGGGCGTTTGTCTTTCACCACTTCTTACGAAGAAGCTCTTGACGGCTCTGAATTTGCCTTTATTGCGGTAGGAACTCCCTCAGGCGTAGATGGCGACGCAGATTTACAATACGTTGCCTCCGCGGCACGCTCCATTGCCGAAAATATGAAAGACGAATTGATACTCATCAATAAATCAACTGTTCCCGTAGGCACAGGCGATTGGGTGGCAAATATCGTCAAAGAAAACCAGTCCGAAAAAATTAATTTCTCGGTGGTCTCCTGCCCTGAATTTTTGCGTGAAGGCTCAGCTATTACCGACTTCATGAATCCGCATCGCACGGTTTTGGGGTCGCAAGACCAAACAGCGGCAGAAAAAGTCGCACATTTACATCTTCCCCTGCGCGCCCCGATTGTAATCACCAATCTTCGCACCGCAGAGATGATTAAATACGCCTCCAACGCGTTCCTAGCAACTAAAATCTCGTTTATTAACGAGGTTTCTGATATTTGTGAGAAACTCGGCGCAGATGTCAAAGAGGTTGCTGTGGGTATGGGCTACGACAAACGCATTGGTCCCATGTTTCTTGATGCGGGCTTGGGGTGGGGTGGTTCCTGTTTTCCCAAAGATGTGAAAGCTCTCGCCTATATGGCAGAAGAGAGCGGAGTCGATCCGCTTATTCTCAATAAAACTCTAGACGTAAATTACAAACGCCGCGAGGATGTTGTGAATCACGTCACCGAAATGGTCGGCGGAAATATAAAAGGCAAAACAATCGGATTGCTGGGACTTGCCTTCAAACCAAATACAGATGACATGCGGGATGCCCCTTCGATAGACATCGCAAACGCTCTCAACGCCGCCGGTGCGACCGTGCGTGGATTTGATCCCGTTTCGATGGACGTGGCGCGCGATTTACTCCCCGCTGTCAAAATGTGCAAGAATTCTTACACGATGGCAGAAGGATGCGATGCCCTCATCGTTGTCACCGAATGGAATGAATTTAAACAACTCGATTTGAAAAAAATCAAAGAAGTAATGAATGACGATTCGGTCATCTTTGACGGACGGAATATCTACGACCCCGCTTATGTACGTGAGCTTGGCTTTAATTATCGCGGCATGGGACGTGGCTTTGACGGCAACGGAATGTAAAGCAACAAATAAGTAAACTAGGAATTAGCAAATCAGGAATCAGGCAAACCCTTGCGTTGATTCCTGATTTCTTTTATCCTCAACCCAACCCCAAAATTATGACAACTCCCCCTGTATGTGACTACGAAGGCTCCGACTACCAAAAATCCTTTTGGGATGATGGTGGTCGCGCCTATGAAGATAAAGCAGAAGAAATCGCGCTAAAACGACTGCTCCCCGAAAGCGGAAAACTGCTCCTTGAAATCGGCGCAGGTGCGGGACGAAATACTCCGCGTTACACGGGCTACGAACGCATCGTTTTGCTTGACTATTCGCGCACTCAACTCCAGCAAGCCCAAGAACGTCTCGGCAAAAACGATCGCTATATCTACGTTGCCGGTGATGCCTACAAATTGCCCTTCGTGGACGGTCTTTTTGATGGTGCGACGATGATTCGCACCTTGCATCATATGCAAGATGCCCCCGCGGTTTTGAGGCAGGTGCGGCGCATTTTAGAGCCCTCCGCAAAGTTCATTCTCGAATACGCCAGCAAGCTCAATCTCA
>CAZERH010000416.1:0-2077 GCA_964515535.1 uncultured Anaerolineaceae bacterium | reverse complement strand
GGGGAAATTGGTGGCATTGCAATCGGTCGATTTGCAATTGCTGTACGGGAAGTTCATTTCTATCGTAGGAAAAGCGGGATGCGGGAAATCTACATTACTGAATATGATTACAGGCATTGACCATCCCACCGGCGGAGAGGTGCGCGTAGATAATAAAGATATTTACAGCATGAAAAAAAGCGAACGTGCCCTTTGGCGAGGGAATAACTTGGGCGTTGTTTTTCAATTTTTTCAATTATTGCCAACCCTGACTTTGTTGGAAAACATCATGCTCCCGATGGATTATTGCAATCTTTATTCTTCTCAGGAGCGACCCAAGCGAGCAATGGAATTGCTCACAATGGTTGGGCTAGAGGAGCAAGCGGATAAATTCCCGACTGCCGTTTCTAGCGGACAACAACAGGGAGCCGCGATTGCGCGAGCTTTGGCGACAGATCCAAGCATTATTGTGGCAGATGAGCCAACTGGTAATTTAGATTCTAAATCGGCGAATAATATCCTTACTTTGTTTGAGCGTTTGGCGGAGGAAGGGAAGACGGTGATTATTGTTACGCACGATTCATCCATAACGCGGCGAACGGATCAGACGATTATTCTCTCTGACGGGGAGGTCATCAACCAAGCTGTAGCACGCGCGCTTCCCCTCCTGTCCCATACACAGATGATGACTGCCACGCACCAAGCCGAACACAAGAAAGTCGCGGCGGGTTCTGTCATCCTAGAAAAAGACGAAGAAGTAGAGCATTTCTTTATGGTAGTTTCCGGTGCGGTAGACATCATCTCCAAGAAAAAGCGAGGTAAAGAAGTGCAATTGGCGCAGTTAGGCGCAGGGCAGTTTTTTGGTGAAATAGAGCTAACGCTAGGCGGGGGGGCAATTGCGGAGGTGCGGGGTGCGAGTGATGGAGCTGAGTTGGCGTTATTACCCAAGAAGATTTTTTATGAGCTGATTAATGGCTCTTCGCTGACTCGAAGCACTCTTGAAGAAGTTGCAAATAGCCGTAAATCTGAAAACCGTAGAAGGAAGAATGACCGATGAGTACTAAAGCCAATTTACTAAAACCACGTTGGAGCAAAATTTTCTCCGATTTATGGGATGATAAAACCCGCACCATTTTGGTCGTTGCCTCGATTGCCGTAGGCGTTTTTGCGCTGGGAATGGTGATTAGCGCGTATTTCATCTTGAGCGAGGATGTTAGCCATAGCTACGCATCTGTAAACCCGCCAAATATCGAAATTTGGACAGACCCCTTTGACGATAATCTTGTGCGTAGCTTGGAGAAAATTGAGGGCGTAGAAGATGTAGTTGCTCACCGTTTATTTGATGTGCGCGCCAGTATGGGGGATGAAACGCCACAGAAATTGCAGCTTTTCGGCATGTCAGATTTTGATGGTGCGATTAATCTTTTGAGACCTATTGAGGGGACGCAATATGTCAAGGATGGCGAGATTATCCTTAGCCAAAGTAAGATGCATAAAAGTGGGTATCATCCCGGTGATATGATCAAGGTTGAGTTTCCAGATAAAAAAACACGGGAATTGAAGGTGGTTGGGCTTGTTGTTGACCAGACGGCATCAAAACCTAGCTCAGATCAACTGATTTATGCTTATGTAACGATGAAAACTCTTAATTCTTTTGGGTTTGATTATAGCTATAACCATCTTTATATTACTGTCACTGGCGATGGCACAGATGGTGATTTTATTACCCAAGTTGCTGATTCTGTCGAAAAGAAAATAGAGGATAGCGGTCGCTATGTTCGTAGAATGAACGAAGGGATGCTTTCTAACGAGCATCCTATGTCCGATAACATCTTGGCTATCGTTGGCTTACTCGGTATTTTAGGTGTTTTACTTGCCGTATTGAGTTCTTCGCTAATTATTAATACACTTAACGCCCTTATGGCTCAACAATTGCGTCAAATTGGGATTATGAAATTAATCGGCGGACGTAGCAAACAGATTTTGGGCATGTATTTGAGTTTGATTGTCTTTTATAGTGTGATTGCCTTAATTTTGGCAGTGCCTTTCGGCGCGGCGGCGGGATATGGGCTGTCTTTGATTATTTCAAATATCTTGG
>CAZERH010000415.1:0-2082 GCA_964515535.1 uncultured Anaerolineaceae bacterium | reverse complement strand
TGCCAATTTACACCTCATCCCGCAAGTAGAACGGCAAGCAAGCCTAAATTCCGCACTGGATCGCATCCAAGTCGAGGGCGAGAAAAAGCCTCTCCTTTCGCCGGAGATATTCGGAGAAAATATCCTCCAAAACTGGTGTTCCTACTATCAAAAAGCCGATTTGGCTCGTCAGCGTGGCGATTGGGATAAAATCATATCGCTTTGGGAAACTGCCGAGCAAGCCAAAAAAAATCCCGCAAACGGCTTTGAATATATCCCCTTTATTGAAGGTTACGCGCATCAAGGCAATTGGACACAAGTAAAAAAGATGACTCGCCAAGCGAATAAAGTTTCACAAGGGATGTCTCCCATCTTGTGTTCCACACTTGCAAAGTTGGAAGAAACCACCCCCATCTCGGAAGAACGCACCAATATATTAGCTGATTTAAAAATTTATCTACACTGTGACTAAAAAAATAACTATGAAAACAATCCTCCTCACCGCCCCCTATATGATTCCATTTCTCGACCGTTTTCAGCCCGTTTTAGAGAGCTACGGACTAAAGGTGATTGTGCCGAAAGTGGAAGAACGGATGGAAGAAGCCGATTTGCTGAAATACGCCGGTCAATTTGACGGTGCGATTTGCGGGGATGATCGCTACACGGCGCGCGTGATTGAGGCTTGTGTGCCGCGCCTTAAGGTTATCTCGAAGTGGGGCACGGGAATCGATTCGCTCGACACCGAGGCTTGCTCTCGTTATGGAATCAAAATCGGGCGGACGCTGAACGCGTTCACCACCCCCGTCTCGGATTCGATTCTCGGTTATATGCTCGCCTTCTCCCGCCGTCACCCGTGGATGGATTCGGCGATGAAACGCGGCGAATGGGAGAAAATCCCCGGAAAGAGCTTAAGCGAATCCACGCTGGGAATCATCGGCGTAGGAAATATCGGCAAAGCCGTCACCCGCCGCGCCCGCGCTTTCGGGATGTGCGTTCTCGGCACAGATATTATCGAAATTGACCACGTTTTCGTCAACGAAATGGGGATTGAGATGACTACACTCTCATCCCTACTCTCCAAATCCGATTTCATCTCCATCAACTGCGATCTAAATCCCACTAGCCTCCATCTCATCAATGCCGAAACTCTGGCACAGATGAAAGAGACCGCGGTCCTCATTAATACAGCGCGCGGTCCCATTGTGGACGAAAAAACCCTCATCTCCGCGCTCCAATCCGGTAAACTCGGTGGCGTGGCGATGGACGTTTTTGAAGTCGAACCCTTGCCAGAAGATAGTCCGCTCAAGAAAATGGACAACGTCATGCTCGCCCCACATAATGCCAACTCTAGCCCCTCGGCGTGGGAGCGTGTGCATTGGAATACGATCAAGAATCTTTTAGATGGGTTAGGGATTGATAGCAGTCAGTTATTGGAAAGTAGGGAGTAGTAATGAATACAGACAATTCCCAACAAACCGTTCTTATCACCGGCGCATCCGGCGGAATCGGACGCGCGACCGTAGAACTTTTCGCATCCAAAGGCTGGCATGTGATCGGTGTGGATATTGCCACGTACGGCGATTCTTTCCCGAAAGAAGGTCTCTTCATCCAAGCCGATATTTCTAACAGCAACGCGATGGAAGAAATCTTCACCCAAGCACAGCAATTCACCAATAGTCTCCACGCGCTCGTCAATAACGCCGCCTTGCAAATCGCAAAACCCATTCTCAAAACTTCTGTTGAAGAATGGGATGCGGTTATGGCGGCAAATCTCCGCTCTGTTTTTCTGGGTGTGAAGTTCGCGCATCCGCTCCTTAAATCGAAGGGCGGCGGGGTGATTGTGAACGTTTCCTCCGTCCACGCGATTCAGACCTCGGCAAATATCGCCGCGTATGCCGCCAGCAAAGGCGGATTACTCGCCCTTACCCGCGCGATGGCAATCGAATTTGCCCCGGACGAGATTCGTGTTAACGCGATCCTGCCGGGGGCGGTAGATACTCAAATGCTCCGCGCAGGTTTAGGTCGCGGTCACGTTGGAAACGGAGATATAAAAGATCGTCTGGAGAATCTGGCTCGGAAAACCGTCAATGGCAAAGTCGGCAC
>CAZERH010000414.1:0-2088 GCA_964515535.1 uncultured Anaerolineaceae bacterium | reverse complement strand
TTTAGGACGTAGTATTGATGAAGTTATCCGTATTATCCGTTTTGAAGACGAGCCAAAGATAAAGCTGGCAGAAACGTTCAAGCTATCCGAAGTGCAGGTTGAAGCTGTTTTGAACCTTCGCTTGCGCCGTTTGCACAAAATGGAAGAGATGGAAATTCGTGGAGAGCACGATAGGCTTAGTATAGAGCGCGATGAGTTGGAGAAGCTCATTGGTTCGGCTGCCCGTCAATGGACCCGTATCAAGAAGCAAATTGCACATATTAAAAAGTTGTTTGGTCCCGATACAGAGCTTGGTGCACGTCGTACGGTGATTGGTAAACCACCCGCGCCTATTACTGTTGATTTGGATGCGGCGATGATCGAAAAAGAGCCTATTACGGTTATTTGTTCGAAAATGGGGTGGATTCGCGCGTTAAAAGGGCATGGGCATGACCCGAAAGACTTTAAATATAAGGATGGGGACCGTGGAAGCTTTGTTTTGGAGCTTCAAACTACCGATAAGATCCTCATTTTTGCAACAAATGGACGTTTTTACACTCTTGGGGGTGATAAATTGCCTTCTGGGCGTGGTTTTGGTGAACCCTTGCGCTTAATGTTTGATTTGCCCAATGATTCCGATGTTGTGGATTTTATTCTGCATAAGCCCGAGCAAAAAGTTCTGGTTGCTGCGACCTCTGGCCATGGCTTTATTGCCAAGTCTGACGATCTCTTGGCGCAAACCAAGAATGGTAAGCAGGTTTTGAATGTATCGGGTAATGCTGAGGCGCGGCTTTGTAGGATTGTTGATGATGCGGATGATCATATCGCGACCATGGGTAAAAACCGTAAGATGCTGGTCTTTCCGCTTAATGAATTGCCTGAAATGGGGCGGGGTAAGGGTGTTATCTTGCAAAAATTCAAAGATGGCGGCCTGTCCGATGCCAAGACATTCAACTGGGAGGCTGGTCTTGGTTATAAATACGGCTCTGGTGAGACCATTGTTGAGGATGTTGCGCCATGGCTCGGTAAGCGCGCGCAGGCCGGGCGTTTGCCGCCAAATGGTTTCCCGAAGAGCAATAAGTTCGACTAGTAGGCTGCTCAATTTATTTTTCCTTGGGCAAGACCATGCATTCGGTAACGGCTGCGAAGAGGAAAATAAAGATTGTGGTGCTGCCTTCAAGAAGACTTATTTTCGATGTTTGAAAATATTTTATTTTTGAGAGGCTTTCTTTTGAAATATCTGCTGTCATATCTGTAAAAATAGAGAGCATTATGAGAAAGAAAAAGCCAAAGAGTATATATATTAGGCACTTAGTCACTTGATTGTCTCCTAGTTTTATACCTAAGGCTTCCCTATCTAGACGTTTTTTAACGGTGCTTTCGGTCAGGCTTTTTTCACTTTTTAAAAGGTCTTCGCAGTGGACAATTTTGTTGTAGCTGATGGCATCAAGAGCTCGGAATCCTATCGTGATTAGTAGCGCCAGAATGGTGAGCCAAATTGATAAAGTAATTTGCCCATCTTTTGCGGTGCTGGCTATGCCAGTAAGAAGAGCGCCCGAGACAATCAGTAGAAAGCGCAGCATGTGCCGCCGATGCGTTATGTGGGTTTCATAGTACCGGATGAGTAGGTCGTAGGTGTTGTTTACGGCCATGAGAGAGCTTTCCTTTAATCTTAAGGGAATTCAACGCTTCCTGGGGTCTTGCGGAATGTGCCCATCGGGGGCATTGCCGGGATATCGTCAGAGCCATCATACTCTTCCTCTATATCATCATAAAACCCTTCTTCTTCAGCGATGCTATTGGCTTTGGCATCAAAGTCGGGATTCGTTAGCTCCTCTTTAAGCAGGACAATAGAAATTCTACGATTCTGCGGGCTATTTGGCTCATCAGGAAAGAGATGCTCGGTATCGGCCTTGCCAACGACATTGTTGACGCGGGATTCTGGAATTCCTGCATTGATTATCACGCGGCGACTGGCATTGGCACGGTCACTTGATAATTCCCAGTTGGTGTAGTCTGCGCCAGCGCCATAGGGCACGCTGTCTGTGTGTCCGCGAACTGATACTTCGTTCGGCATAGTTTTTACAATTTCTGCGATTTTGGTCATTA
>CAZERH010000413.1:0-2107 GCA_964515535.1 uncultured Anaerolineaceae bacterium | reverse complement strand
ATTTAAATACCAAATATCATCGGGGCGAGACAGCTTTTTCATCTCTACCAATATCTGCGCGTTCTTCTTCAAAACTTCTTTGACAACACGGAAAACACGAATAGCCATAAATTTATGATGCTCTCGTAATCCGCCCGCCTCGTAAATAACGTAAATCATCCGCTTGAGAAGACGAGCGCGCAAGCCTTTGCTTTTACGAAGGATATTTTCGGTCGCGGTTTCGCGTTCTTTCTCCAATCTTTTTTGTTGAACACGATGGCTCCCTTCTTCTTTCTTCAAATAATTCGCAATCACTTGAAGGAGCGGTAAAGGCTCTTCGTACCAGCGAAGCATCATCATATCAATTTCCGAAGAGCCGCGTGCGCCATAATCACGGAGGAAGTTATTCCACGCCTCCATAAATTCTGCACTGCCTTCCAATTTCTCAGCCTCCGCCAACCACGCGTGGCTATCATCGCCTAGACGATTAAAGAAATCAACCAATTGAGGGGATTGTCTGGCGGTGTCTGCCAAATCGCCGAGTGCCAAATTCATCTTTGTCACGGCGTTGCCGGGAAGCCCCAAACTGACCGCGTCAATTTCGGCTGGGGTGGCGATATGACGAGCTAAACCGGCAAGTAGACGTTTTGCCATTTCTCCGGCAATAAATTGCGCCACCCAATTGAAGATAAAAAGATAGAGATTTTGCAAAACTTCCAAACCGGCTTCGAGTTGCGCCCTCCCTTGCGGGATTTTATCGAGTTTATCTTCCGTTTCTTGGACAAAATTAGTAATCAGCAAATCTGTTTTCGGGAGAAAACCGTTCAAATCCTGACGAAAAAGCGCGTTTAGGACTTGGGCAAAAAAGCCAAAAGTCCCTTTTAGGGCAGAGAAGGTAAAACGGATGCCGTGCGGATGCTTGAACTCCGGTCTTTGCATGGCGAGCGTCATCGTTTCCGGCGCAAGCGTATCAAATTGTTCCAAGAGACCGAAAATCGCTTTTTTGAAGAACGGATGCCTTAGGGCTATCGTTTCATCAGCATATATACGTCCGCCGCTGATGCGGAGAATTTCGCTTCCGGACTCTGTGCGTCCAACCGGAATAAAATTTTGGATAGAGGACAAACTCAAAGGCGACATGGCGCGAGTCATCATTTGCTGATGACCCAAACTGAAATAAATATGCAAGCCATCGTCTGTGAGCGGTTTTAGCCCCTCGATGGGATAGAGCGAGGTAATCGGGCGCGCCTGCAAGAGATAAATTTCTCCCGCCGCGATTGCCCATTCTATATCTTGCGGTGTCCCGTAATGGGATTCGATAGAGCATCCCATCTCGGAGAGGGCGAGGATTTGGTCGTCCGTGAGAGCGGCTTGCTTCCGTTTTTCAGCATCAAGCGTCTCTTGACGTGTGCCGCCGTCTTTCTGCGGATAGATTGCCACCTTTTTCTCGGCTATTTGACGGTCGATGATTTTTTGCTCGCGTTTATCTACGCGATAAGCATCCGGTGAGACGAGTCCGCTGACGAGGGCTTCGCCCAAGCCGAAACTCGCATCAATGACGAGGGTATAACGATGACCGGTCAGCGGGTCGGCAGTGAAGAGAATCCCGGAGGTCTCCGCCATGATCATTTTTTGGACGACAACGGATAACTCTACGTCTTGATGAGAAAAATCATTTTGACAACGATATAAAATCGCGCGGTCGGTGAAAAGCGAAACCCAACAACGGTGAATGGAATCGAGCAGTTCTTCTTCGCCGCGTATATTCAGATAGGTATCTTGCTGACCGGCGAAGGAGGCATCGGGTAAATCTTCGGCGGTGGCACTGGAGCGGACGGCGTAAGCGTGATCTCGACCCATTTCTTGCCAAGATTGCCGAATCGCCTCGGCGATATTTTCGGGCATGGGCAAATCGAGGAGCATCCGCCGAACTTTCTCCCCCACTTCTCGGACACTTTCTATCTCAGCGGTTGTGACGGTATCCAAGAGAGCATAAATCTCAGCAGAATCGGGGTGGGTGGCGATGAATTCCCGAAAGGCTAGGGTGGTGAGACAAAAACCGGGCGGGACGGGGAAACCGGCATGAGCCATCTCGCCGAGATTCGCCCCTTTACCGCCGACCAAGCCT
>CAZERH010000412.1:0-2108 GCA_964515535.1 uncultured Anaerolineaceae bacterium | reverse complement strand
GACCTCCATCGGGAAAACTAGCAATGCCTTTTGCCCTGTGGTAAGCCTCCTGTGAAGCAATAAAAGCGACCTTCTCGGCATATTTTGAGACTGTCCCATAATCTACATCATTGCTAAAATTAATATATCGGGAATAAAAAATATTCGAAAAAAAAGTTTTTATACTCATGTTTTTACCTCACTGCACAATAAATCGCGCATTTCTATACCGCGCCTCTTGCGGATTTTTAATTAGTCCACTTTGCAACGCATACAAAACCTCGCGCACACCATCATCTGCGGTTAGGGTTGTATCAAAATCTAATTCGTGCTTTATCTTCTCAAACGAGACCGTAATATCGCGCATATCGCCACCAAAAGTCAAATCTTTGTAGTGGATATGTGTCTCAGGCAGGCGTTTCAGCACTAAGCCAACAATCTCGTCTTTCGTCAAATTTCCGGCATCCGTCCCCAAGTTATAAATCTGCCCCCCCACTTTTTCTATATCCGCGCCCAAACCTAAAATGATGCCGCGCACCACATCTCGTAGGTGCACAAATGAGCGCGAATAGCCGCGCTGGTAAATCGTCAGCTCTCGTTTTGTGAAGGCTTCCAGCACAAATTGATTCACGATCAAGTCGAAACGCATACGGGGTGAGATGCCGTAAAGCGTAGCCAATCTGAAAATCAACGGAGCAGGGGCAGTTTGTTTAAGCAAAAATTCTTCGGCAGATGCTTTTGTCTCGGCATATAAAGATTGGGGATTAAGCGGATTCGTTTCGCGAACCGGCGCATTATCCTCTGCCAAGGCATAATTGCTATATGTGGATGAAAAAACGAATCGCTCTATCCCCAAACTTGCTGTCTGTGAGTAAACATTTTTAACGGCTTCAACGTTGTACCGCCAAGATGCCTCCCGTCCAATTGCCTGACATGCGGGGAATCCCACCACCCCGGCGAGATGTACCACCGCATCCGCTTGGGGTTGTCCACGCAGAGAATCGAGCAGAGTGCGGGGCTGGGTCACGTCTGCTTTGACGAAGCGAAAGTTGGGATCCATCATAAAAGAAATCAACGATTCCCCGCCGAAGAGCAAAGAGTCTATTACCGTGACTCTGTGTCCAAGCCGTAGCAACTCGGAGGTCAGGAGCGAGCCGATATATCCCGCTCCACCGGTGATAACGATGTGTTTTTCCATATCCAAATCCTGTTTTCCTTTTACCACGGAGTTCACAGAGACCACAGAGTTTTTTCTCTCTTTTTAAAAACTCTCTGTGCGCTCCGTGTTCTCTGTGGGGACTAAAAAAATCTTCATGCCGCGAATTTCGAGCAGAGGTGCGGTCTCATCCTCCACCACCGCGATTCCGGCTTCGAGACAAGTCAATTTGCAAATTTCCGCCACTTCGCCATTACCGCGAATGCGGATTTCTTTATAGCCCTCCGATTTGAGCGTGTCCAATTCTTTTTGCGCTCGCTGGCGAATGAGACGATAAAATTTGAACGATTGCTCGATAAAATCCACCGTCAGTTTGGCGCGCAAAGCGATGCCTTCGGGGGTGATGATATAGCGCAATTTGCGGCGTTCGGCGCGCTTGACTTTGACATAGCCCTTTTCGATGAGACGTTTAATATGCCAGTTCACCGTCCCGACAGCGACGCCAAGTTGGGTGGCGAGGGAGGCTTGGGTGATATCGGGGTCTTGCTCGATTTGCTCGAGGAGAGTGAGTTCGCGCTGGGTTTCTCTTTGCATGATTTTATAATTCAGTTGATGAATTATAATGGGTTGTTGAGGTTTTGGGGCGTCACATCTAATAAAAAAAGCCAAAATGAGCGTTTTTTGCGAAGGCATTGACCCCGACTCTGATGCAAAATTTCGCAATCCGCTTTTGGCGGGGTTTGTACAATTAGCACGAGACGTTTACGTCCATGCGGTTATATTTTTCAACCCGAATTACGCGAATGGGTGAATGCCGTGAATTCTATTGTATAATTTACGCATGGATACACTTTCACTTAACATTCTTTTGGCAAAAATTAGAGAAGTTTACCCTCAGATTGAGGAGAAATATCAAATTTCTTCCTTAGAAGTCTTTGGCTCTTTTTTGTGCGGGGAAGAAAAAGAAAATAGT
>CAZERH010000411.1:0-2109 GCA_964515535.1 uncultured Anaerolineaceae bacterium | reverse complement strand
CGCTCAGTCGCTATTTCTCCAAATTGGATGATGAGACATTAAGTACGCATCCCGAATTGCTTTTGCAACGCGGCAATGTTTTGCGGCGTTTGGGCGAGGCAAGTGCCGCCGTTCGGAATTACGAAAACGCCCATCGGGGATTTAAAAAATACGGGAATCGCGCTGGCATCTGTCGTACCATGACACGTTTGGCGGAAATCAGCTATTTTCAGGGCTATTATCAACGTGCGCAGGAACTCGCAAAAGAGGCTTTACAACAAGCCACTGCCGAAGACCATGTAGAACGCGCTCGCACACTGATGTCACTTGCGAAGAGTGTTGGTTTTTTGGTGGGGATGGATGAAGGTCGGTCTTTAGCCGAGCAAGCTGTGGGCGAGGTGCGAAGCGCAGGTGAATCGGTGGCTCCCCTCGTCAAGGCGAATCTAATCCAATCTTTGGGGCAAATTTGCTGGTGGCACGGTGATCCGCAATCTGCTGTGCGGTATTGCGAAGAGGCTCTTCAAATTATGCCCGACCGTTTGGGTCCTATTGCGGCACGCACTTATATCACGTTGGTCTCTCCGTATTTATATTGGCGCGATTTCGACAAAGCTCTCGAATATGCAGAAGAGGGGCTAAATTTGGCGCAAAATTTGCACATGGTCGAACTGCTTCCCAGTGCTTACGCGATTTTGGGCAATGTGCTAACGCGGATTGGTGAACCGGTGCGCGCTGAAAATAGTTTACGACAGGCGATGGAAATGGCAGAAAGACTGGGCATTGCCTCTTATGAGCGCGTGATGGCGATTGGGTATTTAGCCTATAACCTGACGGGGCAGGGCAGGCTGGAGGAGGCGCGGCAAATGGTGGAGAGCGCACTCTGGTCGTATACCGGCTCATCCGAAACCTACGATGTTTTTGTCTGCCGCAGTGTTTTGGCAGATATTGCTTTAGAAAAAGAAGATTTTATTGAGGCGGAGCGACTTTATAAAAAATTATTGAAGGGTGGGGCAAAAAATCAATTCCGTATTCCTTTGGCGATGGTTTATTTCGGTTTGGCGTATATTTTTCTTGTTTCAAATCGAAAAGAGCAAGGCGTGCAATATGCGAAAGAATCGTTACGCCTAATTGAGCCAACCCACGCTATCCAACTTTATTTGGATCAGGGTGAACGCGGGCATATCGTTTGCTCGGCATTGCAAGAAAAGGGCGAAGATACGCCCTTTGTCCGTCGCGTATTAGAAGATTTAGCACAGGCATCCTCTCAAAGAGAGCAAATTAGCATTTCTGTGAACCGCAAGGCAATTATTCTTCAAACTTTGGGGACATTTCGTGTGTTGATTGATGGAGAGGAATTGACACAGGAGCATTGGGTTTCAACCAAAGCGCGTGATTTGCTTGCTTATTTTGCAACTTTTCGTAGTGAACGCATTTCGGTCGATCGCGTTTTTGACGCGCTTTGGCACGACCACGCCGGACGCGGGAAAACAGCTTTTCATACAGCACTTTCACGTTTAAGAAAAGCCTTACGAGGTAAAGATAAAACGCTCAAATATATTCTTGTAGAAGCGGGTGAGTATTGGCTGGATACAGCCCGCTTCTCCTTAGATGTAGATGAATTTGATGCGGCACTGATGCAAGCGCGCATCGCTTCATCCAAAATAGGTGCTAAAGAATGGTATCGAAAAGCCATTAATCTCTATGGCGGTGAATATCTTAATGGGATGTATTACGATTGGGTTTTCCCCGAACGAAGGCGATTGGCGCAAAGCTATTTTAGAACACTTGGAGCCTTAGCCGAGATTTCTATTTCAATGGAGGAATACGAAGAAGCGATAGAGCTATTAGAGCGGGCTATAAGCATAGATACGCTGGCAGAAAATATATATGTTCAATTATTAGAAGCCTACGCACTAAGCGGAGAACGAGCGAAAATGATGCGGGTATATCAATTACTCGAAGAAGAGCTTCAAAAGGGCGTGGGCATTCAGCCAATGCGCTCTACGCAAGATATATACCTAGAAAATATCCGTTAAATTTCTCACTTCTTCAAACCCAAAAGAGGAAGTGGCAATGCAAAACGTAGCGCGACATTTATGTCGCCTGCCCCTGAAAAGCGACATAAATGTC
>CAZERH010000410.1:0-2110 GCA_964515535.1 uncultured Anaerolineaceae bacterium | reverse complement strand
CTCGACCGATGTTGTCGATACGATTTTTTAGCCTTATGCTGATTTTTCCCTCCCGAATTATACGATTCTTTTTTCGGTCTACGTGGGCGCGGGGGAGATTTTGGCGGCGCGGGGACATCATAATCGACATCATCCAGCCAACGGCGCACCAAAGTTTCTTTCATGATTTTTTCTAATCTACGAATCATCTGCTCATCATCGGGGGTGCTGAGGGTGAAGGCTTCGCCACTTCTTTTTGCTCTTCCTGTGCGCCCAATGCGATGAATATAAGCATCTTCGGTGTCGGGCATATCAAAATTGATGACGTGGGAAATGGTCTCAATATCCAAACCGCGCGCCGCGATGTCGGTGGCGACCATAATTTGAAATTCTCCGCTTTTGAAGCCTTTTAATGCGCGCTGACGTTGTCCTTGTGTGCGGTTGCTATGCAAACTGGTCGTTTTATAGCCTGCTTGGCTCAATTGCCGCTCCAAACGGCGCGCCCGATGCTTGGTGCGGGTGAAAATCAGCACGGAATCGGTCTCTGTTTTTTTGAGCAATTCCAGCAAAACGACACGCTTCAGATGTTGCGGTACGGGATAGAGCGCATGAGTAACCGTATGCACCGGTTTTATCAACCCCATCGAAACGCGTTGCGGTTTTCGGAGACTTTGTTTGGCTAAATTCTCAACTTCTTTTTGAAATGTCGCTGAGAAAAGCAAAGTTTGGCGTTGTGCGGGGACAGCCTTGATAATGCGGCGCACATCGGGCAGAAAACCCATATCGAACATGCGATCGGCTTCATCTAAGACTAAAATCTCAATGCGGTTAAGACGCGCTTGTCCCTTTGAGTGCAAATCCAGTAAACGCCCCGGACAAGCCACGATGATTTCAACGCCTCGTTTAAAGGCATCAATTTGTGGTTGTGCACCAACGCCACCATAAACGGTCGCGCTTTTTAAGCCTGTCCCGACCGAAAGTTCTTGCACGGTTTGGTGAATTTGCTCTGCCAATTCGCGCGTTGGGGTCACTATCAGGGCGCGGGTTTGTTTACGTGGTCCTTCGAGTAATTTATGCAAAATAGGCAATACAAAAGCGGCTGTTTTTCCTGTACCGGTTTGTGCGGTGCCGATTAAATCTCTCCCTGCCAGTGCGGCAGGAATCGCTTTTTCTTGAATAGGCGTGGCTATTTCATAGCCGGCGCGTTTGATTCCCGCGTTTAGGCGAGCATCGAGGTTGAACTGGTCGAAGTTCATAAAATCTCCTTTTCTTCAGGAGTCAGGCGGATGTCAAAATGGGTGGGGGGAAAGACAACAAAGGCAAAAACTACTGAACTTTAAATATACGGCTGATAATTTACTCTATTGGCGGGGGGCTGTCAAGGACGACACAGACCTGTCAGGTTTTTAAAACCTGACAGGTCTCTTTCTTAGATATTAGCCAACACATGCGTTACGGCTGTGGATGCGGGTCCGCCCAGCGACTGGATTAGGGCGATTTGCCCCGATTCGCGCGTGGATTTGAGCTTGAGTACCGCTTCGACAGCTTGGTAGACGCCCGTTGCCCCGCCGGGGAAACCGCGCGCTTTTAGTCCACCCATCGTGGCACAGGGTAGTTTGCCATCGAGGGCAATTTCGCCATCCCGCGCCATTTGCCAGCCTTTGCCGCGTTCGGCAAATCCCGCTGATTCAAGCGAAAGCGCGGCGTAGATCGAATAAGCATCGTGGTATTCAAAAAAGCTGATTTGCTCGCGGGTCACGTTGGCGCGTTTTAGCGCGATATCTACGGAGCGGCGCGCGGCATCGAAAGATAGCAGGTCGCGCCTGTCATGCAAGCTTAGCATATCGGAAGCGGAACCAGACCCAAGGACACGGACGAGCCGAGCATGTTCGTTGGCAGGCAAAAGCTCGGATCGCGTCAAAAGTAGCGCGGCGGCACCATCCGCCGGAGGAGCCGCGTCAAACATATTTAAAGGCGCGGCAACCATCCCGGCGCGGGCATAGGTCTCGGCAGAAATGGCACGCCGAAACATGGCTTTGGGATTATCCACCGCGTTGGCGTGTGCCGTGACGGGGAACCCCGCCAGCGCATCAGCGTTCAGATTGTATTCGTGGAGGTAGCGGCGCATGAG
>CAZERH010000409.1:0-2122 GCA_964515535.1 uncultured Anaerolineaceae bacterium | reverse complement strand
GTGCCGATGGTTGTAGAATCCAGCGGACGCGGAGAACGCGCTTACGATATTTATTCCCTGTTGCTCAAAGAGAGAATCATCTTTTTGGGGACACAAATCAACGACCAAGTTGCAAATACAATTATTGCGCAACTGCTTTATCTTAGCAATCAAGACCCTGAAAAAGAAATCCAGATGTATATCAACTCCCCCGGCGGCGTGATTTACGCGGGGATGGCGATTTACGACACGATGCAGATGATTCCTAATCCCATTAGCACCGTTGCCGTTGGCGTGACCGCGTCTTTCGGCACGGTTTTGCTCACCGCCGGTACAAAAGGTCGGCGATACGCGTTGCCGCACGCCACAATTCACATGCACCAGCCTTTGGGCGGCGCACAGGGGCAGGCAACTGATATTGTCATCCAAGCCGAAGAGATTATGCGCCTGAAAACCACCTTGCTGGAAATCATGGCACAGCATACCGGCAAAAGCATCGAAGAAGTCGAAAAAGACACCGACCGTGATTATTATATGAACGCCGACCAAGCCGCCGAATACGGTTTGGTTGACCAAGTGCTGGAAGTGCCGGAGAAGGCATAGTCTGTTGGTCAAATGGTCTTTTGGTCGGATGGTCGAAACCTGACTACCCGACCACTTGACCATCCGACTACCTGACTAACTCGACTACCCGACTAATAATATGATTCATTTTTCAACTTTTTCAATTGCCGCCTGCGACCTCGAGTCCAAAACTTGGGGCGTGGCGGTTGCTTCTAAATTCCCCGCGGTGGGCGCGGCTGTGCCGTGGGTTAAGGCAGAAATCGGTGCGGTTGCCACCCAATCTTATGTGAACACTTCCTACGGTCCCAACGGGCTGGCGATGATGGCAGAAGGCGCATCCGCCCAAGAAACGCTTGAGAAACTGCTCGCAAGCGACAATGAACGCGAGATCCGTCAGGTGGGATTGGTAGATTCTCAAGGGAACGCAGTCACCTTCACGGGATCAAAATGCCATGATTGGGCAGGCGGATTGACAGGTCCCGGATATGCGATTCAGGGGAATATCCTGACGGGGGCGGATGTCATCCAAAAGATGGAAGAAGCGTTCCTGAATTCAACCGGGGAATTGCCCGCCAGACTTTATGCTGCCCTCTATGCCGGTGACCGCGCGGGAGGCGACAAACGTGGACGCCAAGCCGCTGCGATTTACGTCGCCAAGCCAAAGGGCGGATACGGCGGCTTCCTCGACCGCTGGATTGATTATCGCGTAGACGACCATCTCGACCCCGTGCCACGTCTCGGCGAATTACTTGAATTGCACGAGCTTTATATGGGCAAATCGCCCGAAAGCGAGCGTGTGAAATTGCAGGGTGCGGTGCTGAAAGATATTCAAAAAATCATGGCAGATTTGGGCTATTATCAACCCCGTATAGACGGAATCTATGACGAAACCGTCAAAGAATCATTAAGCTCATTTTTGGGCAACGAGAATTTTGAAGAACGTTTCCACCCCAAAGAGGGGACACTTGACCAGCCGGTGGTGGATTATTTATTGAAGAAATTTAAAAGAATTTAGTCATCATCGCAGGGGCGTAACATGCTACGCGCCTGCGATGATGTTTTTATAACCCATGAAAATCCCCCCCACTATAAAAGCCCTCATCCTCGATATGGATGGCGTTCTCTGGCATAACGGCGACCCGATTATCGATCTCCCCACCGTCTTCAAAGAAATCTCAGTGCGCGGATATAAAGTTACCCTCGCCACCAACAACTCCACGCGCACAACCGAAGAAACCCATGCACAAATAACCTCTTTCGGTGTGGACTTGGATATTTCGCAAGTGACCACATCCTCCATGGCAACCGCGGCATTGCTCAAAGCGCATTTTCCGCAGGGCGGCAATTTATATATTTTAGGCATGGCGGGCATTATCAAGGCGGTAGAAAAAGAAGGTTTTCGCGTATTTACGGATGGTAATATCCCCGAAAATCCCCTCGCAGTAGTGGTCGGGATGGATTGGGATTTCAACTATACCAAAATCGCGGATGCCGCGCTCCTTATTCAGCAGGGTGTGCCATTTTACGCCACAAATCCCGATAAAACCTTCCCCACCTCGCGTGGACTTATGCCCGGCAT
>CAZERH010000408.1:0-2144 GCA_964515535.1 uncultured Anaerolineaceae bacterium | reverse complement strand
TCCTTCTAAAAATATGAAACGCCGATTGCTTTTATTCCTCCTCACCCTCACCACCTGCGCCCCCACGCCAACCCAAAACATAGAACCTGCTCCGCTTGCATCCCCAATCCCGCCTGCCACCGGTACGCCATTTCGTCCCGTTTTAGCAACAAAAACGAGTACGCCCTTCGCCATTCCCACCGCAACCGCTTCACCGAGCCACACGCCAGACCCTTTTTTGCCTTATACTATTTCTGCCATGCGTACGCGCAGTTATGGAGGCGGAGTTCTTCAAATTATCGAAAAATTGGATGAAGAAAAGGCTTTTACGCGCTATAAAATTCTCTATTTTAGCGATGGTTTAAGGATTTACGGATTTATGAATATCCCTAAAGGCGAGGGGGCTTTTCCCGTTATCATCGCCATTCATGGATATTCTGACCCCGATAATTATCAACTTATGCCTTACACCACATCTTACGCCGATGATTTAAGCCGCGCCGGTTATCTTGTTGTCCACCCCAATTTGCGCGGCTACGGAGAATCTGATAGCGGAGAGAATTTATATCGCGCCGGTTTTGCGGTGGATATCCTCAATTTAATTGCCATCATCCAAGAAAATGGAATAAAAGTGGGCGCAACAGAAAAGACCATCCCCTCCCGCATCGGGATTTGGAGTCATAGCATGGGAGGAGAAATCGCGCTACGCGTCATTACCGTTAGCGATGACATCAAAGCAACCATGCTCTACGCCCCCATGACCGGTGATGTTATTAAAAACGCACAAATTTATCAAAACATCATCGCCTACCCCTCGCTGGAAGAAGAACTCAACACGCCAGCCAGCCTTGCTTTAGCAATCTCCCCTATTTATCATTATTTTCATATTACCTCTGCCATCAAACTCTATCATGGCACCGCCGACCCCTATATTCCCGTTAAATATAGCCAAGAAACCTGTCAAATTCTCAGCAATCTCGGCAAAGAAATCAACTGCGCTTTTTACGAAGGTGCTGAACATACTTTTAACAGCAATTACACCGCCCAATTTGAAAAATCTTACTTCTATTTCTTTGAAACTCATCTTCAAAAACCTTAAGCAAAGGTATAATCTCCCCCATGCTATATACAACCATCTTCTTCGACCTAGACGACACCCTCTACCCTCACGAAAGCGGACTTTGGCAAGCGGTCAAAGATCGTATTAGCCTCTATATGCACGAAGAGCTAGGATTTTCTTGGGATGAAATCCCCGCCCGCCGTGAAGCCTATTTTCTCAACCACGGGACAACCCTCCGCGGGATTCAAGCAAATTTTGATGTAGATGAAGACGCATATCACGCCTACGTACATCAACTGCCCTTAGATGGATATCTCGTCCCTGACCCGAACTTGATTGCCCTTCTTGAGCAGTTGCCCCAAAAAAAAATCATTTTCACCAGCGCAGACGAAAAACACGCGCAACGCGTATTAACTCAGCTGAAAATCAGTGAGTATTTCGAGCAAATTTTAGATATTTACGCCATTGCCCCTCACGCAAAACCCCAACCCGAAGCCTTTGCGTGCGCCCTCAGCTTGGTTGGCGAAAGCACCCCGCGTACCTGCGTGCTAATAGACGACCTCCCCCGTACCACCCGCGCCGCGCGCGATTTCGGATTCTTTAGCATCATCAAAGGCAAAAAAGGCAATGCAGATGATGCCGATGCCCGTTTAGAAAATTGGGCGGATTTGCCGGATTTACTCAACAGGAGAAAATAATGAATGCCTACCTCGCCCTCCTTTTTATTATTATCATCATCGTTTTTTCAAATCTCATCACCTTTGCGATAGTGCGCGGTGCGCGCGGCATGAACATAGGTTGGCTTAAAAACACAAAAAACAGCTTCACTAAACCCTTCCAAACAGAAAGAGACCAACTCAACGAATTGCGCAAGAGTGTAGAGGATTTATCCCAATCTAACGATGAATAAATAGGACTTTCGCTTTGAAAAGAGGGTGAAAAGGATAAGAATTTGCTCTTCAATGGGCAAAATACTTATCAATTAGCACCTTTTTGTCGAACCCTACTGTTTGAGCGAAAGTCTTAATAAACCTGTCTTCAGAGAACACAAAAAAAGCCCCTAAAATTAGGGGCTTTTTTGTATTTCTTGCTGAATCTCATTCCC
>CAZERH010000407.1:0-2151 GCA_964515535.1 uncultured Anaerolineaceae bacterium | reverse complement strand
GATTTTCTCGCGGTAAATCACATCAGCTTTAGCGTTGAGAAGGGAGAGATTTTCGGATTTCTTGGTCCTAACGGCGCAGGGAAATCGACTACACAGCGGATGTTGACATCTTTGCTAACGCCCAGCGGAGGGGAGATTCGCGTTTTGGGATGCGATTTTGCCGAAGACGCGTACCCGGCTAAAGGTCAAATCGGATTGGTGCCGGAGGAATCAAATGTTTATACTGAGTTAACCGCTTGGGATAATCTCATGTTCACCGGTCGCCTTTATCGCATGTCAAAAGAAGACCGCGATGCCCGCGCCGAAGAATTGCTCAAAATTTTTGGTTTGTGGGAGAAAAAAGATGTCAAAGCCGAAAATTTCTCAAAAGGCATGAGACGCAGATTGAGCATCGCTATGGCGATTATCCATAAACCCGCGTTACTCTTTCTGGATGAGCCGACTCCCGGATTGGATGCACAGAGTGCACGCGCCATCCAAAAAATTATTCGTCAACTTAGCGCGGAAGGCACCACCGTTTTTATGACTACGCATCAAATTGAGGAAGCAAATCAACTCTGTGACCGCGTGGCAATTATCAATCACGGAAAAATTGCCGTCATTGACACACCCGAAAAACTCAAGCAAACCTTTCAGCAGGTGCAATCGGTGGAAGTTGCCTTCAGCAAAGTTGCGGGGAGCTTAAAAGAGAAACTCGCTGTACTTCCCGAAGTTAGCTCGGTTGTTAAAATCGGTGATAAATGGCGGCTCTATAACGATTCCCCGTCAGCATTATTACCACACTTGGTGAAATTTGCCGAAGAAGAAAAATTAGACATTATTAGTCTCAACACTTTGGAGCCAAGCCTTGAAGATGTTTTCCTGCAAATCACCGGTCAAGAAGTTGGCTCAATTCAGCCCGCTCCCGTCTCACAAAACAAAAAACGCCGCAAAGGAGGCAAACGATGAGCAAACTCTCTCCGCTCGCCACACGCATTTCAGATG
Organism: uncultured Anaerolineaceae bacterium; assembly: GCA_964515535.1. GTDB lineage: Bacteria > Chloroflexota > Anaerolineae > Anaerolineales > Villigracilaceae > Desulfolinea. The sequence goes on along the minus strand of CAZERH010000407.1, from coordinate 1,167 downwards.
AACTTGCGCAAGCCTGGACAGTCACCCTTAAAGACATCAAAGTTTATTATCTGCGCCCGGGGATGATTATGTTTGGCTTTTTGATGCCGTTTTTTATGTTTTTCTCTTTCTCCGTGCGCCGTGAAATGGCGGCGGGTGAGGGTATGGCGCGCCTGCTTGCCCTCACCATTTTCTTTACTGCCGCCGCGGCGGGTCCCTTTATCATTCCCACCGAGCGGCGCATGGGAACCTATGACCGCCTTCTCGCCGCGCCGATGTCGCTCATCACGCTACTTCTCGGCAAAATAGCTGTAGGCGCGTTTTTTGCCATAGCGGTTGCTTTTATAGCCTCCTTTGTGGGGATTCTTTTCTTAAATGCGACTGTTGCCCAGCCTGCGCTGATGATTCTAGGCATTATCATGGGGGCGTTTACTTTTTCGGCGATGGGGTTGATTTTTGGCTCTATCCCTACGCATAATCCGGGGGATGTGCAAATGCCCAGCACTCTCATTCGTTGGGTCTTGCTTTTCATTAGCGGCGTTTTCATTCCCCTTGCAGATATGTCTCCGGTTGCGCGTGCGGTTTCCTATATTTCCCCGCTCACTTATGCACAAGATTTAATGAATCACGCTGTTTTGGGGATGGGAGAACTGAACCTGTGGCTTGATATCGCCATTCTCTTTCTTTCTGGCGTTATCTTTCTCTTGCCCTCCATCCAACTGCACAAACGTGGACGTGTGCTTGGGTACTGATTCTCAGACAGTTTTTATTGAAAATCTGCTTGTGAACGGCACCCAAGTTCAACTCAAGTACGTCGCGTTCTTTCCATCTTAAAAGAAAAAAGCGGATTGCAATTGCGATCCGCTTTTTTGCTATAGCAATTAGCTTCTACGCTTGCATACCATCGCTTCTCCTGTTCGTTCAAGCGACTCATCACAACATTAATTTGATGATGTAGAGGATATTATATTTTCGGGAAGTTATTTCTAGTCGGTTACTTAGGATGATTTTAGTGTTCTCTGTGACCGTCCACTTTTTTCCACCCTGTGAGCATTCTTTTGAGATGGCTGGTGATTGTATGCCTGTGTTTGTCATCCTAAAAAATGTGCGATAAAGATTAGGGGATTTCTGTCAAAAAATTGTATAGAAATAGATTTATAAACATGGTAGTATTTGCTTGTGTTAATT
>CAZERH010000406.1:0-2156 GCA_964515535.1 uncultured Anaerolineaceae bacterium | reverse complement strand
AATCTTCGCGAAAAATAAAAGGAGTTATGATGCTACCCAAAATTAACACGCAAGAAATGCTCGATTTTCTCGTAGATTTACTCAACACCCCCTCCCCAACAGGATATACGGATGAGGCAATTAAATTTATTGAAGAGAGGTTTTCAGAATTCCCTGAATTAACGATGAAGAAAACAAATAAAGGTTCGTTAGTCGTTAAATGGGACTCTTCGACAAGCTCAGAGAGCGACAAAAATCCGCGTGCGCTCACCGCACACACGGACACACTCGGCGGGATGGTGAAAATAATTAAGCCAAACGGTCGTTTGCAGATCACAAAACTTGGGGGTCCTCTTTTAAATGGAATGGAGGGCGAGGGATGTTGGGTCATCACGCAAGGCGGGGAGAAGATCCGCGGCTCATACCTCATTAACATGGCTTCCGTGCATGTTCACGGCGCAAAAGCGGGAGAACTGGAACGTAAAGAAGAGACTATGGAAATCCGCTTGGATGTGCGCACATCTTCTGCCGAAGAGACGCGGGAACTTGGCATTCGGGTTGGGGATTTTGTCGCTTTTGACCCACGCGTTGAGGTGACAAATGGATTCGTACGCTCGCGCTACCTCGATGATAAGGCGGGAGTCGCGGCTCTTTTCGCGGCAGTTGCATCCATAACGGAAGCAAGCCTAAAACCAACGCGTTCCGTCTATTTTTTAATCAGCAATTTTGAAGAAGTTGGGCATGGCGCACCGGCAGGACTTCCGTCCGAAATATCCGAATTGGTTGCCGTTGATATGGCGGCAATCGGCGAGGGGCAAACTTCTGACGAATTCCATACTACGCTTTGTGTGAAAGATAGTAGCGGTCCTTATCATCATGGTCTATCCAATCATTTGCGGAAGTTGGCGGACGAAAATGATATTCCCTATAAAGTGGATATTTATCCCTATTATGGCTCAGATGCGAGCGCGGCGATGCGGGCGGGGGCAAATTTTGCCCATGCGCTCATTGGTCCCGGGGTGGATGCTTCGCATAATTACGAACGCACACACACGGATGCGCTGGTAGCTACCGCAGAATGGGTGATGGCGTATTTGCTAAGTAATTAAACACGAAAGATACAAAGACCATAGCGTTTTTTCTTGTATTTTTAAAGATTCTCTGTGGTGCGATTTTTAAGATTTGTCAGTCAACCAGACCCTTTGTGTTTAAAAAAGGAGACTCGAGATGAAATTGGATGCCGTTTTACCCCCTATGCACCTAAAAAATGTCCCCGCAGTGGCACGTGCGGCTGAAGAGATGGGTTTTGACACACTCTGGACAACTGAAACGCAACACGATGCTTTTTTGCCGCATCCGCTAATTGCCGAGAACACCTCTAAAATGAATATGGGAACCGCAATTGCAATTTCTTTTGCCCGCTCCCCCGGCGATATGGCATATACCGCCTGGGATTTAGCTGAGCAATCTGAAGGGCGTTTTATCTTGGGGCTGGGAACGCAGGTGAAGGGGCATATCACAAAACGTTTCGGTATGCCGTGGCCCAATTCTGTTGTAGGTAAATTGCGCGAGCAAATTGGCGCAATCCGTGCTTTGTGGCATACATGGCAAACGGGTGAAAAATTGCGTTTTAGCGGGGAGTATTATAAATTGAGATTAATGTCACCCTTTTTTAACCCCGGCAAAATTGAACACCCAAACATTCCAATCTATATCGCGGGCGTTAATACGGGGCTGGCGCGTTTGGCAGGCGAAATTTGCAATGGCTTCCACGCACATCCATTTAACAGCCCGCGCTACTTGCGTGAAGTCCTTATCCCCGCCATAGAAGAGGGTGCGGCAAAAACCAATCGTAAAAGAGCCGATATAGCAATATCGCTAACCGCTTTTGTCGCCACCACGCCCGAAGAGGCAAATCAGGCGCGGATGCAAATCGCATTTTACGCCTCAACGCCCTCTTATAAACGGGTCATGAATCTCTACGGTTGGGGAGATACCGCCGACAAATTGCGTGAGCATGTTGCCAAAGGAGAGTGGGCAGAAATTCCCATGCTCATCACAGACAAAATGCTCGAAGAATTTGTCACCTACGCCGATTCGCCCGCCGATCTCCCTGCCGCGCTGAAAGAACGCTACAAAGATACGGTAGACCGCATCACCATTTATACGCCTTTCGT